>JACPQR010000164.1 GCA_016190375.1 Deltaproteobacteria bacterium | reverse complement strand
GTGCCGCACCATCGACTCGAGCACGCCCCGGATGCGCTCGACGACCGGCGCCGCGAGCTCCGCCGGCTGGCGGGGAGGATCGTCGTTCCTCTTCCCCTTCCCGTTAGCGCCCTCCTGCGGCTGGACGGCGTAACGGCCCTCGAGCACGTTCTTGCGCAGCGCGTAGATCGACTTGCGCTGCATGTTCATCACGTCGTCGTACTCGAGCAGGTTCTTGCGGATGTCGAAGTTGCGCGCCTCGACCTTCTTCTGCGCGTTCTCCACCGCCTTGGTGACCCAGCGGTGCTCGATCGGAACGCCCTCCTCCATCCCGAGCCGGTCCATCAGCCTCGAGATCCGATCGGCCGCGAAGATCCGCATCAGATCGTCCTCGAGCGAGAGGAAGAACTTGGACGAGCCCGGATCGCCTTGCCGTCCCGAGCGCCCCCGGAGCTGGTTGTCGATCCGCCGCGCCTCGTGTCGCTCGCTGCCGATGATGTGCAGCCCGCCCTGCGCGAGGACGTCCTCTCTCTCCTTGGCGACGATCACGCGGTACTTCTCGAGCGCCTCCTGGTAGAGCTTGCCGTCGGGATCCTCCTGGCCCATGACCGCGCTCTTGGCGAGCATCTCGGGGTTGCCGCCGAGCAGGATGTCGGTGCCGCGGCCGGCCATGTTGGTCGAGACGGTGACCGCGCCCTTGCTCCCCGCCTGGGCGACCACGTAGGCCTCGCGCTCGTGCTGCTTGGCGTTCAGGACCTCGTGCTTGATGCCGCGCTTGTTCAGGATGGATGCGATCGCCTCCGACTTCTCCACGCTCACCGTGCCGACGAGGCACGGCTGGCCGCGCTCGCGGCAGCTCATGATCTCGTCGACTATCGCGCGGAACTTCTCGCGCTCGGTCTTGTAGACGAGATCGTCGAAGTCCTTGCGGATGCAGGTCTTGTTTGGCGGGATGACGAGGACGTCGAGCTTGTAGGTCTTGATGAACTCCGCGGCCTCGGTCTCGGCCGTCCCGGTCATCCCGGCGAGCTTGTCGTAAAGCCGGAAGAGGTTCTGGAAGGTGATGGTCGCGAGCGTCCGGTTCTCCTCCTGGACCCGAACCTTCTCCTTGGCCTCGACGGCCTGGTGCAGCCCATCAGACCACCGGCGCCCGGGCAACACGCGCCCGGTGAACTCGTCGATGATCATGACGCGCCCGTCCTCGGTGACCATGTAGTTGACGTCGCGCTTGTAGAGCGTGTGCGCCTTGAGGGCCTGTCCCAGGATGTGCAGCGTCTCGATGTTGGCCGGGTCGTAGAGGTTCTGGACGCCGAGCTTGCGCTGGGCCGCCTCGATCCCCTCCTCCGTGAGCATCACGGAGTGTGCCTTCTCGTCGAGCGTGAAGTGCTCGTCCTTGCGCAGGGACGGGATGATCGTGTCGATGGTCCGGTACTTCTCCGACGACTCCTCGGCCTGCCCGCTGATGATGAGGGGCGTGCGGGCCTCGTCGATCAGGATCGAGTCGACCTCGTCGACGATCGCGTAGTGGAGCGGCCGCTGCGCGTAGTCGAAGATCGAGAACTTCATGTTGTCGCGCAGGTAGTCGAAGCCGAACTCGTTGTTCTGCCCGTACGTGATGTCGGACCGGTACGCGGCCTTCTTCGCGCGATCGCCCTGGTTGTGAAGGATGACGCCGGTCGTCAGGCCGAGGAACGAGTAGAGCTGCCCCATCCACTCGGCGTCGCGGCGGGCGAGGTAGTCGTTGACCGTGACGACGTGCACGCCCTTTCCGGTCAAGGCGTTCAGGTAGCACGGCAGCGTGGCGACGAGCGTCTTGCCCTCGCCGGTCTTCATCTCGGCGAACCGCCCCCGGTGCAGCACGATCCCGCCGATGAGCTGCACGTCGAAGTGGCGCATCTTGAGGACGCGCTTGCCGCCCTCGCGGACGAGCGCGAACGCCTCGGGCAGGATGTCCTCGAGCGGCTCGCCCCGCGAGACCCTCTCGCGCAGGCTCGCGGTCGTCGTCTTGATGTCCTCGTCGGCGAGCGCCGCCATCCGGGGCTCGAGGTCGTTGATCCGCGCGACGAACGGGCGGATCCGGCGGATCTCGCGCTCGTTGCTGGTGCCGCCGACCTTCTTCAGGATCCACGAAAGCATGACTGGACGTTGCCCCGGCCGGACGGGGTTCTAGTCCGGGGACGGAACATGCGCAAGCTTAGCACTCACCTGGGCTCGCGGCCGGCGAGCCGCTCGCCGCGGCCGTCTGACAGCCGTCGATCGCGGAGTCGAAGACGTCGCAGAGCCGCTGGCGCGTGGCGTCGTCGAGCTCGAGCTTCTCGAGGACGGAGCCCTCGCGGGCCCCGAAACGGCTCCAGATCGCGTCGACCGTTCCGGGCAAACCGTAGGACGCGTTCAGCGCCGCGAAGCCGCGCACGTACTCGAGGAGCTGATCGCCCAGGGCTCCGTCGGTGCCGGATCGGGCCAGCCTTCCCAGTCTGGTGACGGCCAAGCGGTCGAGCTCGTCGAGCCGGGCGAGCAGCTCCCGGCCCGAGGCGAACTCGATACGCGCCAGGCGGGCCGGATCCTCGAGGATCCGACCGACCTGCACCGGCAGGTCCTCGTCCTCGGCGATCACCCAGCTCACGATCCGCGCGCGATCGCCTCCCTCGAGCGTCAAGCTGGCGCGCCCGGTCGGGGGGTGGATCGACAGGGAGACATCGCGCACGAGCTTGCCGTCCAGGTACTTGCAAGCAGGATGGACGAAGCGCAGGCGCGCATCCGGCAGGCTCGACCCCGAGGGCCGGGGATCCGGGATCCATCCGACCCTTCGCGCAGCGTCGACCATGGAGGCGAGCGCCTCCGACGAGGCGATCTGCGGCCGCTCTCCGAAGCTGCTCATCTCCTCGGCCGCGCGCGCCGCGATCATCTGCGCGAGGTCGTCGACGTCCACCTCCCACGGCTCGAGCGTCCGGGCCGTGTCGAGCCCGGCGCCCATCGGGTCGACCTGGCGAAGCGGCGGACGCGGCCTCGAAGTGATGACCCGGCTGGGCCTGATCGGAGATCCGAACTCGTCGAGCTGCTCGGGCGGAGCGTCGTCGGTCAGCGGCGTCACCCGCTGAGGCGACGGCGATCCCCGCCCCGCGCGGCCCAAGTGCTTCGGCCTGGTCGGCCTGAGCGCGGTCGTCCGGGACGCCTTCTTCGGTCGCGCGCGGCGGGCCTTGGTCTTGCGCGCGGCATGGCCTTTTCTCGCCGGCGCGCGGCGGGCCTTGGTCGTGCGCGCGGCATGGCCCTTCTTCTTCGGCCTCGCCGGCCCCTTGCGCTTCGGGCGTGCGGCGCGTCCCCGGGCTTCGGCCCCCGGCCGCTTCGGCTTCTTCTTCGGGGAGGATCCGTGCCCCTTGCCCGGCGCGGCGAGCGCCTTCTTCTTCTTCTTCTTTCGAGCGCCCATCTGTTCGGACGGGGCGCATCGTAATCGAAAAATCCGCCTACTGGTACGTGACGTCGCAGCTCAGGGTGAGATAGTCGCCGCGGGCGCCGTCCGTCACGGCGTCGAGGCCCGAGAAGCGGAAGCCCATGAAGCCGGGCAGCGGCAGGGAGGCCAGCGGGGCCTCGAACTCGGGTCCCATCATCTCGACGACGGCCTGCATCAGCTCGTGGAACTCGTCACCCTGCGGGAAGCCCTCGGGCGCCTCGACGGGATCCGCGGTCAACGAGTAGTCGAGGATCGACAGCGAGACGGAGGCGCCGTCGCCGAAGTCGGCCGCCAGGCTCGCGGTGATGTTGAGCGCCAGCGTGACGAGGTCGGTGCGACCGCCGGGCGTGTCGGCCTCGAGCTTCACGTGCAGCTCGCCTATCGACAGCTCGGCGCCTTGCTCGTCGAACATTGCGACGGGCGGAAGGAGCGGGTCGAGCGTGGCGATGACCTGGGTCTCGGCGGGCGCGACCCCGACGAGCGCGGGGAACAAGAGCGTCACGGCGCCGACCGTCACGGGCCCGTTCGCCGTCGCGAGGGCGATCTCGCGGTCCAGGAGCCCAGCCTTCCAGGCGGCCGAGAGGACCTGGTTGATCGTGTCGTCCGCGAACGAGACGGTCATCCCGTCGCCCGTGAGCGCCGGGGAATCGCTCGGCGTTCGCAGGGTCCCGGGGCTCGTCGGAGTCACGCCGGCATCGTCGCCCCAGAGCGATCCGTCCGCGTGGAGCGTCACTCCGCCGCGGTCGATCTCGAGCCGGGTCGGGACCACGTCGATCCACAGCGAGATCCCGCCCATCTCCAGGCTCCGCGATAGATCGAGCGCGGAGAGCTGATCGGCGAGGACCGCGGGAACGCGGGTCTCGACCTCGCTCTGGACGGCGCCGCGGATCTGGCCCTCGACCGCGTCGCGGATGAAGCCCACGTCCTCGATCCCCGTGGGCGCGACGTCGAACCCGAAGCCCTGCAGCACGACGCTCGACTCGATCAGCGCGGCGTCGATCGTGCCCGACTCGGTGGCCCAGACGTCGACCACGCCGCTCAGGACGGCGGCGTCCGCCCAGGCCGTACCGTCCGGATTCCACGGACCGGGCAGATCCACGTGGAAGCCCACGTCGATGTCGCTCAGCGTGACCTCGACCTCGAGGCCCGCCTCGGTCGGAACGAGGTCGATGAGGAGGTCGCCGCGCGTCACGCTGGTGACGTTCACGGTGGCCCACCACTCCTCGACGATGGGGTTCGCCGCCATCGCCGCGGCCTCGAGGTCGACGTCCGCGAGCATGTCCTGGGCGCCCTGCGCGACCGCACCGAGGACCGACGGCCCCGCGAGCGCGACGACCGCGTCGGTGACCGGTACGGTCGGGGGCGAGTACTCGCCGTAGAGGACGGACAGCCCCGTCGCGCCCACGTTGCCGGCGTTGTCGGTCACCTCGATCGAGTAGTAGTGGACCCCGTAGGCGCGGCTCGCGTCCAGGAAGCGGAACGCGCCGAGCTCGTCGACGATCGCCGGAGCGCCGTTCACGGTGACGGATGAGAGCCCGTGGGCGTCCTCGATCGACCCGATGAGCTCGATCTCGGGCATCCAGACGGCGTTGATGAAGGCTCCACGCGCGGGCGAGTCGAGATGGATCGCCGGGGAGATCGTGTCGCGCCGGACCACGATCCACGCGTCGGCGGAGCCCGCGCGCGCGTGGATCTCGTTGCGCCCTTCCTCGAGACCGACGAGCGCCGAGAACGTCCCGTCGGGCTGGACCTGGGCGGTCACGCCGTTGATGTCGACCTCGGCGAAGTCGCCCTCGCGGACGACGCCCGTCACCTCGATGCTCGGCGCCGCGGTCAGGACGTTGTCCTCGGGCGAGGTGATCGCGATGTCGCCGGCATCCGGGTCGCCCCGGTCGTCGGCGTCGGGGTCGTCGGGCAGGCCGTCGTCCCCGTCGTCGCCGTCGTCGGGTGGCCTGATTCCCTCGATTCCGCCGCTGCCGCAGCCGAGGAGCACGAGGAACGTAGCGAGCGCGATTGGGAGGGAGCGCATGGAGGGTCGGCTTTCGCAAGCCGGGTGCCAGCCTTTCCGCCCGCCAGGTCGCCAGACCTCTCGCGATTTCGCGGGTATCCGCTCGGTGCGGCCCGCCCCTGGCGTGGTCGCCAGCCACCTGGCGGCGACGGTTGTGACCAGTCTCGCCGGATCCCGCGAGACGTGCTAGGCCCTCCGGCGTGGCCCGCGGAGCGTCCTGGGGGCTGGGGCTGGCTCTCTCGCTCCTGACCACGAGCGCGACGACCAGCGCCGACCGGCTGGGCGTCGAGCTGGCGGTGGACGGTGGCGCGGGCCTCGACGGAAACGTCTGCACGGCTCCCTCGTCGGAGACCGACCTCGTCCGCCTCGGCTGCGGCTCGGAGGTGCTTGTCGACCCCTATGGCCTGGCGGCGCCCTCGCTCGGCCTGGCGTGGCGGGGACTGGGGCTCCGGTACGACGGGACTCTCAGGCTGTACGCCGAGAGCGGGCTCTCGCAGGTCCACGTGGCCACCCTCAGCCTGACGCACGAGACGCGGCGGCTTCGGCTGGGAGTCGCGTTCCGAGGCCTGGGCGCGCGTTTCGAGGCCTTCCCCGAGGAGCGCTTCATCGGCGGCACCGCCGAGGCGTTCGCTGCCGTGACGAGGAGCGGGCTGGAGCTCGCGGCGCGGTACCGGTTCGGCCTTCGCCAGTTCCCGGAGCAGGGCGGCGCATCGCTCGAGGGCGACGGACCGGACGTCGACCAGTGGCTGCTCGGGAGCCTCCGGATGGCGGGACGCTCGCCCGTGCGGCTCGGGCTCGGCGGGGAGGCCCGGCGCCGGAGCGCCTCGGACCCGAGCCTGTCGGCCTGGCGCTTCGCGTTCCTGGCCTGGGCGGACGCGCGCTGGGGCCCTGTGCGCGCGAGCGCCGACCTCGAGGTGGCCTCGCGAGCTCTCGACGGCGGCCGCCACGACCTCGAGGTGCTGTGGGCGGCCGAGATCGGCTGGCGACTCGCCAGAGGAATCGCGATCGTCCTTCGCGGCACCCACGACCGGGTCGCCTCCTCCGCTCCCGAGCTGTCGTTCGTCAGGCCAACGGCGGAGCTCTTGCTGAGGCTCGAGACGTCGCTGGACGTGGGCCGAGAGGAGCTGCCCCGCTACCGGCCCCGCCCCGGCGACGGCGGACGCTGGCGGTTCCTCGTCCGCGCCCCCGGCGCCCGGACGGTGTCGGTCGTGGGGTCGTTCAACGCCTGGGACGCGTCACGCGGTCGGCTCCGGCGATCCGCGGGAGGCGAGTGGGCGGGCGACGTCACCGTGCCGGCCGGGCGCCATCGGTATCTGTTCCTGGTCGACGGCGCGCCCGCCCGGCCGCCCGACGCGGAGGCGTATTCCTCCGACGGCTTCGGCGGCGAGGACGGCGTGCTTCACGCGCCCTAATTCACACGCAGAACCGCGTTCCTGTTCCCGAACCCGTCGTCGCGATAGGCCTCTGCCGCGGGATCCGTGACCCACTCCCCGTCGACCACGAACATGTAGCGATACGTCCCCGGCGAGAGCGGCACCGAAGCGGTCCAGATCCCGTCGCCGTCCTCGTCCCTCAGGAGCGCGGGCCGCGCGCCCCAGTCGTTGAAGTCGCCCGCGATCTGCACGTGCTGCGGGCGCGTCTCGCGCTCGGCGGGCGAGGTCCGCGCCAGAACGAAACGGACCTGCCTCGGGCCGCCCGCCTCGGCGGCCACCGTCGAGCGCTCCACCACAGGCGCGGGCGCGGTCGATCGACCGACGAGGAACCCGAGGCCCACGAGGACGAGACCGACCGCAGTCGCGAGGGATAGCTGCCAGGGCCGCCCGAGGAGCGCCCCGAGGAACGACCTGCGCGGCGAGCCCGCCTCCAGTACGCGCGCCATGATCCGCCGCTCCAGATCGGTGGGCACGTCGACGGCGCTGCGCCCGAGCACCCGGAGCTCACGCACCAGCTCGGACTCGTCCTCGGCCGTGCCGCTCGGGGCTCCGCTTCGAACGTCGTCGGTCATTCGAGCCCTCCTCCCTTCTCGAGCTGCGACCTCAGCATGGCGCGGGCCCTGACGACGCGGATCTTCAGCGTCGTCAACGGCAGGCGAATGATCTGCCCGATCTCCTCGTAGCTCAGCCCCTCGACGTCCTTGAGCACGAGGATCTCGCGGTACTTCGAAGGAAGAGCGGCGATCGCGCTCGACAGAAGCGCGTTTCTCTGTGCCCTCGCGACGTCCGACTCCGGGCAATGAGTGGCGGCCCAGCCTGCGAGGACGCTCGAATCCGTGGGCACCTCCCGGCGCCGAGCGCTCTTCGCGTGGTCATGGAAGGTGTTCAGCGCGATCCGGTAGATCCACGTGGAGAAACGGTACGTGGGGTCGTACCTGTGGAGCGCGCGGAAGGCCTTGAGGAACGCCTCCTGTGTCAGCTCCTCGGCGTCGGTCGAGTTGCCGCAGAGCCTCGAGAGCAGGCCGTACACACCGCTCTGGTGCGCCCGGACGAGTCTGCGGAAGGCGGCGGTCTCCCCTGCGAGGACGAGCTCGATCGCGACCGACTCCTCGACTCGGTCGTTGACCGTCGCTCGCCCTTCCGCTCGGACGGGAGGACTCTGGGCGAATGCGGCCGGGCCGGCGACCTTCACCGGCTGCCACCACCTGCCTTCGAGTGGCCCCATGCCCGCCCGCGGCTCTCGCCGTCACGGTCGTGGCCTCGCGCGACGCCCACGAGACGCTCGTCCCGGTCGCTGCCCGAGGCGAGGCCGGTCGTGGCGACCTCGGTCAGGAGCGATCGGAAGCCGTCCGGGCCATCGAGACGATAGGTCTCCCTCACGGCGTCGACCGCCGCGACGGAGCCGAAGCCCCGGTCGCGCAGCTCCGTGGCCGTGTCGATCGCCAGCGCCAGCGCCGAGGCCGAGGCGCCCGCCAGCCCCCCGAGCAGCCGATCGAGATCGCCCCTGGTCAGACCCGACTCGAGCGCCTCCGCCAGGGCCCGGATCACCCGGCGGCGGTCACCCGCGGAGCCCCTCGTGACGAGGGTGGCGGCCGCACGCAGCCGCGCGGCCAGAGCGCGAGCGGCCCGGGTTATCAGCGCGGGAGGAACGTGCTTTGCCAGCCCCTCGCGCACCTTGTTCAGCACCAGGTCCGACGGGATCCCATCGCGGCCAAGGCCTTCGACGATGGCGGCGAGCGCCGGCCCTTCCGGGCCGAGCGCGGGCGAGGAGAGCGGGTCGCCGTTCTGCCTCGCGGGCGCCCCGTCCTGTGCCTGCGCCACCTCCGCGAGCCCCATCAGGCTCAAGACGACGGCGCACCTGGTCAACATCGTCAGCATCCGACCTGTTGTACGATTCGCCGCCTCCGGCGATACGAGCGTGAAGGATAGCCCATCCTCGCCCCCGGGGCTCTGCGGCAGCCTGACCGGAGGTTGAACAGGAAGGCGGGAAGGAAGGAAGGCCGGATCGAGGGTTTTCCTTCGTGTCTTCCCGTCTTCCTGTTGATTCCTTCCGGGGCGGCCACCGACTCGGGGGTGCGCGTTGCGACCCACCGCGGCTGACCGGAGGTTGAACAGGAAGGCGGGAAGGAAGGAAGACCGGATCGAGGGTTTTCCTTCGTGCCTTCCCGTCTTCCTGTTGATTCCCCCCGGGGTCGGCGCCAGGTTCGACCGGCAACGATCGGCCCCCGGCCGAAGCCTGCCGCTTGACTGGCGACGACGGAGTGTTTGACTGTACGGTCCCGACCCACCCGAGATGACCTTCGGCGATCTGCGCGTGGCAGTGGTGATTCCGGCCTTCGACGAGGAGGCGCTCATCTCGACCGCCATCCGCTCCGTGCCCGAGTGGGTGGACGACGTCATCGTCGTCGACGACGGCTCGACCGACGCGACGTTCGCGCGGGCGCGCGAGGCCAGCACGAACCGCGTGAGCATCGTGCGCCACGAGGTGAACCTCGGTGTCGGGGCCGCGATCGGCACGGGCTATCGCCTGGCGTTCGATCGCGGGGCCGACGTCGCGGCAGTCATGGCCGGGGACGCACAGATGGACCCTGCCGACCTCGGCAGATTGGTCGAGCCCATCGCCCGGGACGCCGCGGACTACGTCAAAGGGGACAGGCTTGGCCACCCCAGCGTCCGGTCGGAGATGCCGTTCGCCCGCCTCCTGGGAAACCACGTCCTGTCGTGGCTCACCCGGCTAGCGGTCGGGCTGCCGTCGGTGTCCGACTCGCAGTGCGGCTACACGGTCCTGTCGCGGGCGGCTTGCCGGTTTCTCGACCTCGACGTCATCTATCCCCGGTATGGCTACCCGAACGACGTCTTCGCGAGGCTGCACTCGGCGGGCGTGCGGATCGCGAGCATCGTCGTGCGTCCGGTGTACGGCGCCGAGAAGAGCGGGATCACGCTCTGGACGGCGCTCTTCCGGATCCCGCTCCTCTTGGCGCGCATCTTCGGTCGCCGGGTCGCGCGCTCCTGGGCCAGGCGATCGACGGCCCGCGTCTCGCCCCAGAAGTGCGCATAGGTTTTCTCACGACCTCGTTTCCGCGCCACGAGGGCGACGTCGCCGGCTCGTTCGTCCTCGGAATGGCTCGCGCGCTCTGCAAGCGAGGCCACGAGGTCGAGGTGCTCGCTCCGGAGCCGAGCACCGGGCCCGGCGGCACGGCCTCGCGGTGGGCGCCCGGAGGAGCGGTCGATCTCCGGCACGTCGCTTACCTTCGTCCGCGCTCGCTGCAGCGGACGTTCTACGGGGCCGGGGCACCCGAGAACCTCTCGGCCGACCCGCTGGCGTGGGTCGGCGCGCTGCCGTTCGGCGTCGCGCTCGCCGCCTCGGGCCTGGTGCGCTCGCGGAGCTGGGACGCCGTCGTCTCGCACTGGCTGCTTCCATGCGGCGTGGTCGGCGCGCTGATCCGCCGCGGGCGGCCGCACCTCGCCGTGTCTCATTCGGCCGACACGCACCTTCTCGCTCGACTGCCGCCAGTGGCCGCCCGGCGAATCGCCTCGTTCCTGGTCCGCGGCTCGACGGCGGCGCTCTTCGCGGCCCCGGACGGCCGCGATCGGTTCACGGGCCTCCTGGATCCCGCGGACCGCGGCGCGTTCGAGAGCCGGGCGTGCGTTGGGCCGATGGGCGTCGACCCCCCGCCGCCGCACGGCGTGGCGCTGCGCGCCCGGGTCCGCAGGGAGCAGGGCCTCGAGGGCCTGGTGCTCCTCGTCATGTCGCGTCTCGTTCCGGTCAAGGGCGTGCGGGATCTGGCCCGGGCCCTGGGCCGCGAGCCCGGGATCACGGTGCTCGTCGCGGGGGAGGGGCCGGAACGGCAGGCCATCGAGCACGCCTTCGCCGTCCATGGCGCGCGAGCCAGGATGCTCGGCAACGTCTCGGGCGAGCGAAAGCGCGACTTCCTCGCGGCCGCCGACGCGCTCTGCCTGACGTCGCGCGTGCTGCCCGATGGGCGAACCGAGGGGGCGCCCACCGCAGCGCTGGAGGCGATGGCCGCCGGCCTCCCGGTGATCGCGACGCGGGTGGGCGGCGTCGCGTCGATCGTCCCCGACGGCGCGGCCGGTCTGCTCGTCGCACCGGGAGACGACGCTGCGCTCAGGGCGGCCGTCGTCGCGCTTCGGGACGACCCCGCGCTCCGAATGGCTCTCGGGCGCCGGGCCCGCGCCCACGGCCGGCGCTACCACTGGGACTCGATCGCGCCGCGGATCGAGGCTCTGCTGGAGCGGCGGGCGCCGGTCGCAGGTGGGAGCGAGGATGGCCAGGGCGGACTTGACGCCGCGATGGACGCGCTCTAGTGGGCGTCTTCGTGAGGTCCAGAGGCATCCTCCTCGTCTTTCTCGCGGGGTCGACGGTCGCCGCCTGCCTCGGGACGGAGACCAAGCACCGGTTCTACGGGAACGCCTACGCGCAGCGGGGTGAGCACGAGAAGGCGGTTCGCGAGTATGAAGCGGTCCTCAGGACCAACCCCGACGACGCGGCCGCCTCGTGTCTCCTCGGCCACTCCTTGTTCGAGCTCGATCGGCTGGATGAGGCCGAACGAAAGTATCGTGACGCGCTGCGCATCGATCGCGACCTCGGCGACGCGCACTTCGGACTGGCGCTGCTGCTCGCCCGGCGAGACGCGAACGAGGAGGCCGCGACGCACTTCGAGGCAGTCGTTCGACAGAACCCCCGCGACCTCACGTCTCTGACGAACCTCGGGCGGCTCTACCTCGCCGCAGGGAAGCTCGACCTGGCGAGCGCCAAGCTCGAGCAGGCGCTGTCGATTCAGCCGGACGACGTCGCGGCGTCCTTCATGCTCGGTCGCGTTCAGATCGAGCGCGGCCTACACGACGAGGCCAGGCGCACGTTCCAGAAGCTCGGTCGGCTCGCGCCGAACGAGGCGTACGCGCCGTACGGGCTGGCCGCGATCGAGGCCAACCGAGGAAACCGCGGCGAGGCGATCAGGCATCTGCGCCTGGCCCTCGAGAAGGGAATCGAAGACGCCGGATCGATCCGCCGAGACGCCGCGTTCCGGTCGCTCGCGTCCGACCCCGAGCTCGAGGCCCTCCTGAGTCGCCACGAGAGGTGAGCCGGGGAGTCAGGGTCGGATGATCCGGGTGCCGGCCGGCGGGGTGAAGCGGAAGCGCGCATCGGGCACGCCGGCGTTCATGCGCGCGTTCGTGAACTCCATCTTGTTGCGGTTGCCCGCCTGATCGATGACCAGGGTCCTCTGCACCTGATAGCTCTGCGCGCTCACGAAAAACACCAGTCGCTCGTACTGCGCGGTCGGCGCCTTCGGTCGGAGCTCGACCACGTAGCCGTCCCGGAACGAGTAGGTCTGGGCCGGGATCAGGCGGAAGTGGAACTCGTTCGCGAGATCACCCTGGCCCGTCAGGAACGACAGAGCGGTCGGAAGCTGCGAGGAGCCGAGCGACTGGGTGAATGCCTGGTTCGCGGCGGGCTCGAAGGCCCACATGGTCTGGCCGTCCGACACGAAGAGCTTGCGCTCCGGCGCCGCGTACTCCCACCGCATCCGGCCCGGCTTCTTGAAGTAGACCGTGCCCCGCGAGCGCTGATAGCTGTCGAAGAGCCGGTTGAAATAGGTCTGGAAGAAGTCCGCCTGATAGTCGCTCGTCGAGTTGTAGAACTGCTGCATCCTGGCGACGATCTGGGCCGCCGTCGGCTCCGAGGGTTGCGCGTCGAGCGGCATGGCCGCAACGAGAACGGTGAGAACTGCGACGACCGAAGAGGCGAGGATGAGCGTGCGTCTCATGAGACCTCCCGCTACGCCGGAACGAAGCTGGGCGCAAGCCCTCGGCTGGTGGGGCCCTCGGCCTTGCAGCGCTTCCGATGCCCTCGGGCGTCCGGCCCGCGCATCGCGGCGTATGCGCTATCGACGCGCGGCGGGACCGATGGATTCACGGCCGTCGCCCCAGGAATAGCTCGGCAGGACCGCAGGTTAGGAAGCTGAGCCACGGGCCAAAACGCCAGGGAAAAATCCAGATTGACGGCCAAATGGTCGGTTTCTATGATCCGAGCTATCCCTCTTCGTCTTCCTCTTGAGCGAGAGCATGGTGGTCGCGCTCGTGGGTCGGCGCGAACGGTCCACGTGTGGCGAACGGATGAGTCGGAGACGACCTCGAGCGACGGGCGCCGGTCGGTCCAGTGGTGGAAGGGAGGCTGCATGATCCGTGATTTTCAGCGAGCGGAGGGAGAGACGGCCGCACTCATATCACGGCTCCGGCGGGAGCACGCCGAGCTGGATAGACGCATCCAGGAGTTCGATCGGCATCCCTGGCTCTCGCCGGACGACCAGATGGAGCGCACGCGCCTGAAGAAGATGAAGCTCGCCGCCAAGGACCAGATCGAGCGCTTGCAGCGTCACCCCGCGGCGAACTGACCCAGTCCGTCCGTCCTCGCACGCCAGAAACGCGAAGGCCGCCCTTTCGGGCGGCCTCCTCACGAGCCGGTTCAAGCGAAGTCAGTACAAGAAAAGAATCAAGCCAAGCGAAGCCAAGGAAGACAAGCCAACCGATACGCGTTCGATCGATTCGAAGTCAAGCTCCCGGGGGATCGTCACCGATCCCCCGGGAGGAAGCTCTAACGGCGACCCGCGGGCCACCGGTCGGGAGGAGAGGCAGCCGAGTCGTCAAGTCGTCTGCGCTTCGTGGCGGGACCGAAGCAACCCACATGCCGCCTCGCTTCGTCGTCTGTTTTCCCCTGTGTTCTCGTCGAGTTGTTCCTGCGCGGGCCCCCGTGCCTGGTCCAGCGCGGCCTGTGGAAACACGACATGGCTGTCCGGCCCAGGGCGCCGACTGTGAAAACTCTGCATAGGGCCCCATCCGCCAACCCTCAGAGCTAAGATGTTGGAATCACGAGGCAAATCAGTCGGCGGCGCCGCCGGCGTTTCTGCTTGCACAGTGCCCCAGCGGCGGGAGTACCCTGCGGCGCATGCGCGTGCGTGATCTCGCGACTTTCGCGAGCTTCCTCACTTCATCTACTCGCGGGTCCGGACCCAGAGCCGGCGTGGCGGCCGCGCTCTTCGTCGCAGCGATGGTGGGCGCCGTTGCGCCGGCGCCAGCCCGAGGAGACCAGGGCATTCCCAATCCGGACCACGCTCAAACCCACCGGCACCGCCCCCGCCGGCTTGGGCACGTGCAAGGTAGGCGCCCTGACCGGGCGCGGTATCTGGAACACGTTCCCCGCGGCCGCCGCTCCCGGATCGCGCGGGTCGATCCGTATCTGCGCCGCGCGGTCGACCTGTGGCGGCTCGAGGCCGGCCGGCCGACCCCATCTCCGCGGCTGGTCGCGTTGCAGGGCGCGCTCGACCGGGTGGTAACGCTCGACCTGAGCCATGGCCCGGCCGCGGCAATTGCTCGCGTGCGAACGGCCATGCCGCGGAGCGCGCTCGAGGCCGCCGGCGCGCGGGTAATCGGGGATGATCGGCGAACCAAGCTGGTGAGAATCGGCCTGGCGGACGTCGACCGACTGGCGCGCTTGCCCGGCGTCGAGTTCGTCGAGGCCGCGGGACGTGTCCATCCCGAGCTCGACATCAGCGGGCCGCTGACGGGCGCGGAGGCGCTCCACGAGGGCGACCCCGCGATCACTGGCGAGGGCGTGGTCTACGGGGCGGTCGACACGGGCATCGACGTGACCCATCCCACCTTCCTGAACCCGGACGGGACCACGCGAGTCGAGGCCTTCTGGGACGTCTGCGACACGAGCGGAGATCCGCCGCCGGGCTTCGAGGACGCGGGCGGCACGATGTACACGCGCGAGGACATCGACGCGATGCTCGCCGGAGACGACGGCCGGTTCCGTCATGTCGACGCCGAGGGGCACGGGACGATGACGACGGCGATCGGAGCGGGCTCGGGCGACGAAGGAGCCTACGTGGGGATGGCGCCCGGCGCGTCGATCGTCATGGTGGCGATCTTTGGAGAGGGCCCGGAAGCCAGATGTGACAACCTCGGCCTCGACTTCGACTTCGGAAGCTCGAGCTCGGTCGTGACGCTCGGCGCGCGATTCATAGAGTCGATAGCCGCCGGGCGGCCCTTCGTCGTCAACATGTCGATCGGCGATCACTCGGGACCGCACGACGGCACCTCTCTCCTCGACCAGGAGCTCACCGACATCTCCGCTCCCGGTGGTCGCGCGCTGGTCGCGTCGTCGGGCAACGAGGGTCAGGGTGGGGTGCACGCGGGCGGCTCCGTCACCGCCGGAGGGCCGATCCTCGGCTTCGACGCCGTCGGCCAGTACGGCTACCCGGGCATCGTGGAGATCTGGTACCCGGCCGAGGCCGATCTCCAGATCCGGGTCCGTCAGGGCGACGACTGCGGCGCCGTGGCCGCGACGGGAAGCGAGGCGTCGGCCGACGCCTACTATGTCGATAACGGGAGGGACGGAGTCGACGCCCGGAACGGGGACCACGTCGCGTACGTCGAGGTCTACGGAGATCTCGTTCCCGCCGCCGATTCCGAGAGCTGCACCGCGGCCTGCGACCGGTTCACCCAGGCGTGCGGCGGAGAGGACCCGTTCGGTGCGATCGGCGCGTGCTTCGGCAGGTGCATGTCCGCGTGGAACGCCGACCGCGTCGAGTGCGTCGGGAGCTATGCGTCGGACTGGGGATCGGAGTGGGACTGCAACGGGACGTTCTTCGAGTGCCTCGACGTCGACTTCACGATCGAGGTCGGAAGCCCGTCCCTGCCGGAGGTCCGCGTGGACGCGTATGCCGGTCTCGCCACGGTCGTCGACTCCTGGGGACGAGCGATGACCGTGGGCCAGCCCGCTTCGGCCAGAGGCGTGATCGCGGTCGGGGCGTGGGTGCACCGCGCGAGGGCGGGTCGCAGGTTCGAGGCTCAGGGTCCGATGGATGATCTGACCGACTACTCGAGCGCGGGCCCGATGCGCGATGGACGCGACAAGCCCGAGATCGTCGGGCCGGCCGAGCTGGTCAGATCGGCTCTGGCCGCGGGCGCCGAGGGCTTGTTCGGAGTCGAATCCGACGACGGGCTTTGGATCACCTTGTCCGGCGGGACGAGCGCCTCGTCGCCCCACGTCGCGGGCGCCGTGGCGCTCCTCCTCGAGGCCGACCCCGAGCTCGGGTTGCCGCGCATTCACGAGGCCCTGGCGATCGGCGCCGACGCGGACGACGAAACGGGCACGGTTCCCAACTCCGAGTGGGGCTGGGGGAAGCTGCGCGTCGACCAGGCTCTCGCGGCGCTCGACACCGAGCCCGGCGACGCCGACGGCGACGGATTCGGCGCCGCGGGCTCTGGCGGCCTCGACTGCGACGACGACGACGCCGAGGTGAGCCCGCGCGCGCCGGAGGTCCTGGGAAACGGCACCGACGAGGACTGCGACGGCCAGATCGACGAGGCGCTGCCGGGCGAAGGCTTCTTCGAACGTGTGGACGACCCGTGCCCGGACGAGATCGAGCCCGACTCGGGTGTGGACGCCGGCGAGCTTCTGGACGCCGCGGTGGATGCAGGCGTCGACGCCCAGGAGCCGGCTGCCGATGCCGCGCCGGACGCGGCGTCTGGCGAGATCGGAGGCGGTGGCTGCGCCTGCGGCGTCGCGGCGCCTGCGAAGCCCAGGTCCGCGTGGGGCCTTGCGTGCCTCCTGGTCGCGCTCGCGGCGGCGCTTCGGCGGCGGCGTCAGGGGGAGGACGCCAGGACCTTCTTTCGCTGCTCCTCTCGGTAGTCGGCGAGCTTCTTCCTCAGGTCGGGCCGTGAGAGGGCCAGGATCGCGACCGCGAGGAGGGCGGCGTTGGTCGCGCCCGGCTGCCCGATCGCGAGCGTTCCGACTGGAACTCCCGCGGGCATCTGCACGATCGAGAGGAGCGAGTCGATGCCGCCCAGAGCGGGCGACTGCAGCGGGACACCCAGGACCGGCAGGAGCGTCAGGGCCGCCGCCACGCCCGCGAGGTGGGCGGCGCCGCCGGCTGCGGCGATGAGCACCTGGACGCCGCGCGTCTCGAGCCCGCGGACCCACTCGGCCGTCTCCTGGGGCGTGCGATGGGCGGACAGGATCTTCACCTCGTTCGGCACGCCGAACGCGCTGAGCGTGTCGACGGCGCCCTGCATCACCGGGAGGTCCGAACGGCTTCCCATGACGATCGCTACGAGGGGACTGTCCATCGGGCTCTAGCGTTACACGAACGCCGGTCGCGAGCGCGAGCCCATTCGACCGGCGCATCCGACTGTCGTTGACACGAAACGCGAGGGGGCCTAAACCTCTGTCCGCCGCCATGACGGCCCAGTACATCCCTCTCGTCGTGCTCCTGGGGGTCGCGGGCGTGCTCGTGGTGACGTTCTTCCTCCTGAGCTCCATCCTCGGAAAGAAGAACATGACTCCGACCAAGGCCATGCCGTACGAGAGCGGCATGGAGTCCCACGGGGCGGCCGGCGTGCGCCCGTCGGTCAAGTTCTACCTCACGGCGATCCTCTTCGTCGTCTTCGACGTCGAGGCGGTGTTCCTCTATCCCTGGGCAATCGAGTACCGATCGCTGGGCTGGGCGGGCCTCGTCATGATGCTCGGGTTCCTCGTCGTCCTCGCCCTCGGGCTCCTGTACGTGTGGAAGAAGGGAGCTCTGGAATGGGAGTAGAAGATCGGATCCGCCTGCCCGTTCGGACCGAGGTCCTGGGTGGCGCCGAGGCTGCGTTCGCGACGACGCGGCTGGACCAGCTCCTGGGGTGGGCCCGCAAGTACTCGCTGTTCATGTACCCATTCGCGACGGCGTGCTGCGGGATGGAGTTCATGGCGATGTCGGCGCCCAAGTACGACCTCGCTCGCTTCGGAGCCGAGGCGCCGCGCTTCAGTCCGCGCCAGTCCGACCTGTTGTGGGTGGTCGGGACGATCAGCCAGCGGCAGGCGCCGGTGCTCCAGCGGATCTACGGCCAGATGTGCGAGCCGAAGTGGGTGATCGCGTTCGGTACCTGCGCGTCGACCGGAGGCTTCTACGACAACTACGCGACCGTGCCGGGGATCGACAGGATCATCCCGGTCGACGTCTTCATCCCGGGCTGCCCGCCGCGCCCCGAGCAGGCGCTCGATGCGCTGATGCTTCTGATGAAGCGGATCGCCGACGGCTCCGCGCGCGGCGAGCCGATCCTCGCCAACGGTCAGGTGGTCTGATGGCGCAGCGCATCCTCGATCGACTGAAGGAGACCTTCGGAGCGAAGATCCTCGAGACCTCGTCGCCCTCGGGCGACGAGGTCGCCGTCGTGGCCAGGGACGACTGGCCCGCCGTCGCCAGGTTCTTGCGCGACGATCCCGTCTGCGCGATGGACATGTTCATCGACCTGACCTGCGCCGACTATCCCGACCGGCGCGAGCGGCTGGAGGTCTGGCTGCGCCTGTACTCGATCGGTCACCGGCACCGGGTCTGCCTCAAGACGCGCGTCTCGGCCGAGGATCCGAAGGTGCCCTCGCTGTACGATCTCTGGAGGGGAATCGACTGGTTCGAGCGGGAGGCGTTCGATCTGTTCGGCGTCGTGTTCGCCGGCCACCCCGACCTCAGGAGGATCCTCTTGTACGAAGGCTTCGAGGGGCATCCCCTGCGCAAGGACTACGCCGCGGAAAAGACGCAGCCGCTCGTCGGATACCGCGAAGTGCCGCCGACCAAAGTTCCTCCCTTCGGCACCGCCGAGGGCATGCCCTGGTCCCGCAGATAGATGGAAGACGCAGACATCCGCGAAGAAGAGCTGGAGCTGCCCGCCGAGCCGATGACGCTCAACCTCGGGCCGTCGCACCCCGCGATGCACGGCACGATTCGGATCGTGGCCAAGCTCGACGGCGAGGTCGTGGTGAGCGCCGACGTGCAGCCAGGCTACCTGCACCGCGGCTTCGACAAGATGGCGGAGCGCGGGACCTGGTCGCAGGTCTTCCCGTACACCGACCGGCTCAACTACGTCTCGCCGATCCTCAACAACGTCGGCTACGCGCTGGCGGTGGAGAAGCTCCTGGGCATCACCGTGCCGGAGCGCAACCAGTACATCAGGGTCGTCCTGGGCGAATTCTCCCGGATCACCGACCACCTCACGAACCTCGGCGCGGTCGCCATGGACGTCGGCGCGATGACGCCCCTCCTGTGGCTGCTCAAGGCGCGCGAGTGGATCTGGGAGATCCTGGAGGAGGTGACCGGCGCCAGGCTGACTCACAGTTACGTCCGGATAGGCGGCCTCGCGTTCGACCTGACCGACACGTTCCGGGATCGGGCGCTGGCGCTGCTCCCGCGGATCGCGGAGGAGCTCGACCGATCGCTCGACCTCTTGCTCGAGAACCGGATCTTCATCGACCGGCTCAAGGGCGTCGGAGTCTTGCCCGCGGCCGAGGCGATCTCGTACGGCGTCACCGGCCCGATGCTGCGGGCGTCGGGCGTCGACCACGACCTCAGGAAGACGGCCCCGTACCTCGTCTACGACCGGATCGACTTCGACGTGCCCGTGGGAGAGGTCGGCGACAACTGGGACCGTTTCATGGTCCGCGCGGAGGAGGTCCGTCAGTCGTCGAGGATCATCCGCCAGGCCCTCGATCAGATGCCCCCCGCCGGAAGCCCGATCGACGTCCTGGACACGCGCGTCATCCTTCCGCCGAAGGAGGACGTGTACGCGACCATCGAGGGCACGATCAATCACTTCAAGCTCGTGATGGAGGGGATCCGCGTCCCCGCCGGCGAGGCGTACGGCTACACCGAGGCCTGCAACGGCGAGCTCGGCTTCGGGGTCGTCTCGGACGGGACAGGGACGCCGTACCGGGTGCGGGCGCGCGGTCCGTGCTTCGCGAACCTCGCGGCGCTCGGCCGGATGGTGGTGGGCATGATGATCCCGGACCTCATTCCGACGTTCGGGCTCGTCAACATGATCGCGGGGGAGTGCGACAGGTAGGGCGATGCCGACCGTCACGATCGACGCAAAGCAGTACGAGGCCCAGGCGGGCGAGACGATCATCCGCGTCGCCGAGCGAAACGGCATCGACATCCCCTCCTATTGCTGGCATCCAGCGCTGTCGGTCGCCGCGAACTGCCGGATGTGCCTCGTCGAGGTCGAGAAGCAGCCGAAGCTCCAGCCTGCCTGCCAGTGGGCGATCGCCGACGGCATGGTCGTTCACACGAGGAGCCCGAAGGTGCTGGAAGCTCGGCGGGCCGTGATGGAGTTTCTGCTCCTGAACCACCCGGTCGACTGCCCGATCTGCGACCAGGCGGGCGAGTGCAAGCTGCAGGACTACTGGTACGAGCACGACGGGAAGGCCTCCCGCCTCGTCGGCGAGAAGGTCCACAAGCCCAAGGCCGAGCGGCTGGGGCCGCTCGTCGTGTACGACGCCGAGCGCTGCATCCGGTGCACGCGGTGCGTGAGGTTCTGCACGGAGATCGCGAAGGACCCGGTCCTCGCCGTCGGCAACCGCGGCAACCACGCCGAGATCATCCTGGACCAGGGCCGCAAGCTCGATCACGCGTACTCGATGATGACGGCGCACATCTGCCCGGTCGGCGCGCTGACCACGACGGACTTCCGCTTCCAGGCGCGCGTGTGGATGCTCGAGTCCACCCCGACGATCTGCCCTGGCTGCGCGACCGGGTGCAACGCGTGGATCGACCAGACGAGAGGCGTCGCCAAGCGGATGCGCCCGCGGGACAACCCGGAGGTCAACGACTTCTGGATGTGCGACGACGGCTGCCTCACGTACAAGCGGGTCGAGGAGGATCGGGTCCTGTGCGCGGCGGTCGGGCGTGGAGCGGCGCGGAAGGAGACGAGCGTGGCCGCGGCACTCACCGAGGCGGCGCGCGCGATCGGGCAGGTGCCGGCGGCGGTCGTCGCGGCCGTGCTGGGATCGGAGCACACGTCGGAGGACAACTTCGTCCTGGTGAAGCTGGCCCGCGACCTTTTGCAGAAGGGCACGGGCGCGCTGTACCTGACGGGTCGCCCGCCGGGGGAGGCCGACGATCTGCTACGGCACGCCGACAAGAACCCGAACACGGTCGGGGCGGTCCAGGCCGCGGCACCGAGCACGCTCCGGGGCTTCGAGGACCTGCTCAACGACGCCGACGCCGGCAGCGTCAAGGCGGCGATCGTCCTCGGCGCTCATGCTCCGGTGCCCGAGGCAGAGCTGGCGCCTCTCGGCAAGCTCGACGTGCTCGTCGTCCTCTGCGCGAACCGCGGACCGCTCTCGGAGCTCGCGACGCACGTCCTCCCGGCGGCGAGCTGGGCCGAGGTGTCGGGCACCTTCGTCAACGCGAAGGGCCAGCGCCAGAGGCTGCGGCCGGCGGCGCCGCCCAGGGGCGATTCGCTCCCGGCATGGGACCTCCTCGGGCGGCTGGCTCGCAAGATGGACCTGGCCCTCGAGTACAAGACGCTCGGCGAGGTCGAGCGGGCGGCGACGCCGGCGCAGGTGACGGCATGACCGCGGCGATCCTCCTCGAGGCGGCTCTGAAGACGGGCGCGGTCCTCGCGTTCCTCCTGGGTCTGGCTGGCCCGCTGACCTGGGCCGAGCGCCGGCAGAGCGCGATGATCCAGGATCGGCTGGGGCCGGTCATGGCGAACGTCGGGCCGCTCAGGTTCTGGGGCCTCCTGCACGTCATGGCCGACGCGCTCAAGATGCTCTGGAAGGAGGACTTCGTCCCGCCCAAGGCGGACAAGCTCCTCCACGCGCTCGCGCCCATGATCGCGATGTTCCCGGCGCTCGTGACGTTCGCGGTCGTGCCGTTCGGCGACACCGTCTGCTCCGGGCAGCTCTGGGAGGTCGTCCCCAAGAGCGGGACCTGCGCCGAGGGCATCGAGATGCAGATCGCGCCCCTGAACGTCGGCATCCTGTGGCTCTTCGCGATCGCGGGGACGGGCGTCGTCGGCGCGGCCCTCGCCGGCTATTCGAGCAACAACAAGTACTCTCTCCTCGGGGGCCTGAGGGCCGCGAGCCAGATGGTCTCGTACGAGGTCACGATGGGCCTCGCGATCGTCGGCTGCCTCATGGTCTACGGCACGGTGGAGCTGCCCGAGATGGTGCGGTGGCAGGACGCGCACGTCTGGGGGATCGTCGCGCAGCCTCTGGCCTTCATCCTGTTCTTCACGGCCGCCGTGGCGGAGACCAAGCGCGTTCCGTTCGACTTGCCCGAGGGCGAGAGCGAGATCGTCGGCGGCTACTTCACCGAGTACTCGGGGATGAAGTTCGGGATGTTCTTCACCGGCGAGTTCATCGAGGTGATCGTCGCGTCGGCCGTCCTCACGACGCTTTTTTGGGGCGGATGGAACCTTCCCTTCCTCTGCCGGGACGGAGTGCACCTGCCGGAGTGGGCGGGCGGCTGGCACCTGGCGCTGGAGCACTTCTGGGTGACGCTCATCCAGATCGGCGCCTTCATCGGCAAGACCGTCGCGATGTGCTGGTTCCAGCTCATGGTGCGCTGGACTGTCCCGCGCTTCCGGTACGACCAGCTCATGCGGCTGGGCTGGCGGTATCTGCTCCCGGTGAGCCTCCTCAACATCGTCATCACGGGGATCGTGATGCTGGCGTGGACGTAGCAGAGGGTCTTCGATGGCATACAAGGTCATCCGCCCCCCCGAATCGGCCGTACAGAGCTTGTACGTCCCCGCGGTCGTCGACGGTCTGGGGATCACGATGCGGAAGTTCTTCCGCAACGCGTTCGGTCGCCGCAAGGACACGGCGACGCTCGAGTACGTCGGGACACCCGAGACCACCATGCCCTATCCGCTCCGACACCGCGGGCTGCATCGCCTGACCCAGCGCGAGGACGGGTCGCCGCGGTGCGTCGCCTGCCTCTGCTGCTCGACGGCCTGCCCCGCACAGTGCATCTTCATCGAGCCCGGCGAGTACCCCGAGGACGACCCGCGACACGGCTGGGAGCGCTACCCCGTGCGCTTCGTCATCGACGAGATGCGCTGCATCTTCTGCGGCTACTGCGTCGAGGCCTGCCCCTGCGACGCCATCCGCATGGACTCGGGGCTCCACGCGCCGCCGGTGGTGAAGCGCTCCGACCTGATCTTCGAGAAGGAGCGCCTGCTGTCGATGCCGGGCCGTGACGGCAAGCACCTGCACAAGAACCCGCGACCCGATCCCCCGGACCCGGAGAGCTACTCGCTCCACGATGGCGCAAGGCCTCCGCTCGTGGACCGCGGCGCGAGCGGGCGCGACGGCGCGGGGACGTAGCTGACGTCCTCAGCCAGCGAGACTCGGGAAGAGCTCCCGCGGATCTGCGGCGAAGAACTCCTCGATGTCGAGCCCACCTGACCCGATGACGACGGGAATGGCCCGGGGTTGCAGCCGTTTGAACGCCGAGAGCCCCATGGGCCGGGCGGGACGTCCGCTCTTCACCTCGACGGCCCAGAGCCTCGTCCCGCTTCGCACGACGTAGTCGACCTCCTGATTGCGCTCACGCCAGTACGTGACCTCGAACGCGAGGCCCTGGAGGTGATTCAAGAGGTGCGCGCCGACCGAATTCTCCACGAGCCGGCCCCAGTACGCTGCGTCCTGGCGAGCACTCGCGAACGACCGCAGGCCGACCGCTGTGACGAGGGCGTCGTTCCACATGACGAGCTTGGGGCTCGAGCCCTTCGCTCGGACCTGCCCGGCGCTGAATCGCTCGAGGCCGCTGACGAGGTAGGCGGTCGCGAGGAGCCGCAGGTAGTGCGCGAGCGTGGTCGTGTTGCCGGCGTCCTGAAGCTGCCCGAGCATCTTGTTGTACGAGAGGATCTGCGCCGGGAAGCTGGCCGCCAGCCCGAACAGGTGGCGAAGGAGCGCGGGCTTCGCAACCGTTTGCATCGCCAGGACGTCGCGAGACAGCACCGTCTCGATCAGCGAGTCGGCAACGTAGGCGCGCCAGCCCTCCTCGTCGTCGATCAGCGGCGCGGCGCCCGGGTACCCCCCGAAGAATAGCCACTGGTCGAGGTCCCAGCCAAAGGCCTGTCGGCACTCCGCGTAGGACCAGTGGGGACATCGGTGAAGGAAGAACCGACCCGAGAGGCTCTCGGTGACTCCCTGACCCAAGAGGAGCGCAGAAGAGCCGAGGATCAGGACTCGCAACGGCCGGCCGGCGGCCCGGTCCTGATCCCAGAGCGCCTTCACCTGTTCGCTCCAGCCGCGCACCTTGTGGACCTCGTCGAGGACGAGGAGGCCTGCCTGCCTCCCCGCGGTACGTCGGGCCAGCGTCCACTGGGTCTCGATCCACTCGGGGCCGGGTGGGAGCGGCAGGTCGGCCGCGGCGAAGTGCACCGGTCCGGACCAGCGCGCAGCGACGGACCGAACCGCGGTCGTCTTGCCGACCTGCCGCGGTCCCACGACGACCTGGATCAAGTTGGGTGGCCGGGAGAGCCGTTTTTCGATGCGCGAGACGATCGCGCGCTCGAACGATGCGCCCATGCAGCCAATGGAACCAGGCGGCATGGGCTCCGTCAACAATTTACTCACTGGCTGAGTAATAATACTCAGTGACCGTATGATGCGCGCGATCGGCCGCGATCCGCGTGGAATGGAGGTCGGTCGTTCGGCGTTTGCCTTGGGCCTTTCCCACGTCGTATAGACCGCTCGTGCAAGCGCACCGAAAGCCTCTCGTCCTCGTCGCCCTGGCGGCCCTCCTGGGGGCGGTCTTCGCGTACGTGTCGACGGCGGACTTCGCGCTTCACCTCGACAGGCAGGTCCATCCGCTGCACTGCAGCCTGGTGCCTGGCGCGGAGGCGGTCGAGGAGGACGCGGCCGCGGGCTGTCGAGCGGCGATGGTCAGCCCGTACTCGTCGTTCTTCCGGCGAACGATGTGGGGCGGCATCCCCGTGTCGCTGCTCGCGCTCGGGACGTTCGCGTTCCTTCTCGCGTTCTCGGCGACCCTGATCATCGCGCCTCCGCGCGAGACGCGGAGACCGGCGGGGTTCCTCGCGCTCGCGTCGCTCGTGCCCCTCGTCACGTCGATCGTCTACCTGGTCCTGGCCCTGGGCTCGGTCGGTCAACTCTGCAAGGTCTGCGTGGGCATCTACATCAGCTCCGCCTTGCTAGCGGGCGGCGTCGTCTGGCTCCTCGTCAGGATGAAGAAGGGAGGGAGCGAAGGCGGATTCACTCCGCCGGAGCGACCGATCGGACCAGGCGTCACGGCGGGGGGGCCCGCGGGGGGGGCGCAGCCCCACCCGCGCTCAAAGGGAAGGCCGTTGGGCCCGGAGCTCCGCGCGGCGGGATGGTGGGTCGCGTGGGCCGTCGAGCTTGCCCTCGTCGTCGCGGTTCCGGTGCTCGTCTACAGGTCGTCCCTGCCCGACTATGGGCGCGCCATCGCTTCCTGCGGCGGGCTCACCAGGACCGAGGACCCTCGCGGAATCCTGGTGCCGCTCGGGACGGCGCATCCGAGGCGAGACGCCACCTTCGTGATCGATCCGCTCTGTCCCGCCTGCAGGGACTTCCATCGCAGACTAGAGGACATGGGCGACCTCGAGAAGCTCGATGCGAGGATGCTGCTCTTCCCGCTCGACTCGAGCTGCAACTGGATGCTCGACAGGCCGCTGCACCCGGGGGCCTGCGTGATGTCCCGCGCGGTCCTGTGCGCGGGCGACGCGGCGCGGGACGTGCTCGAGTGGGGTTTCGAGAACCAGGAGGAGCTGACCGCGCTGGCGCGGCGGGACGAGGCCGCGCTCGTTCGCGAGGTCACCCAGGAGTTTCCCCGCGTCGAGGGTTGCATCGGAGAGCGTCGGACGGAGCGCCGCCTCGAAACGGGGCTTCAGTGGGCCGTCGACAACCACCTGCCCGTGTTGACCCCGCAGCTCTACATCGAGGGGCGGCGACTCTGCGACGAGGACACCGATCTCGGGCTCGAGTACGCGATGAAGCGAATGCTGGCTGCGAGTGGTCCGCGGCGATGAAGGGCCTCGCCGTCCACTTGTGTCTGTTCGTCCTGGCGCTCGCGACCGTCAGCACCATCGCCGGACTGCACGTTCGAGCCGCCGGAAAACGCCTTCGCGCCGGGGGGCAGCCGGAGCAGACGGCCGCAATCGCCGATCACGCCCAGGCGAGCTACTGCACGCCCGCGTTCATGCAGGTCCTTCATCGCGTCCTCGACTCGTGCGGGCTCTTGTCCGCGGGTGGGCGCAGGAGCTGCCAGCCGGGCGAGCTGAAGAACGTCGCGTCGATCTCGGGGGAGGACTTCAATGCGCTGTTCCGGCCGCTGAAGGACCGCGGCGCGGTCTTGCTCTTCGACAAGGAGTCGTCGGACCTCGATGACGCCGCCAACGCGCTCCTCGACGCAAAGTGGCAGGAACGCCACGGCGCACGGTACTTTCTGGTCGTGGCGAGGGCCTCTCAGACCGGAAGTGCTCGGTACAACCAGGAGCTCTCCCACAAGCGAGCGAACTCGATCCTGTTCCACGTGCAGGAGCGCGAGAAGGACGACCCGAGCGTGGAGCGCCAGCTCGGCCTCTTGTGGCTGGGCGAGGAGTACGCGCAGCTCTCGACCGAGCTCTGCCCCTGGACGAGCTCGCGACCGGAGGCAAGGTGCACCGCCGAGTCCATCAACCGCAGCGCCTTCGTGTCGTGGGTCGATTGCCGCCTCTAGGGAGCGACTCGGGGCACCGCTGCCGAGCAGCCCGACGAAACGCGCGGTTGTGTCCGGAACGCGTTTGTCATTCGCTACTTGCGGACCGGGTGCGTGTCCCTCTCCTCCTGGCCGCGCTGTCGGCGTGTCCCGACGAGGCGCCGACGAGACCCGCGCGTTCGCGGGTCGACATGGTCGTGCGCGACGCCGCCGCGGCCGCGGCCGTGGCGCCCGAGGCAGGTCGCCCGCCCACCCCGCCCGCCGCGCCCACGCGAACCGGACCTTTGTGCGAGGTGCCCGACGAGCCGCGGCGAATCGAGCCCCCGCCCTCGCAGACGGTTCTGGGCCAGGGAGCGGAGCCACCGCCACCGATCGCGATCGGCGCGAGTCGCTGGACCTGGCTGAACCTCTGGGCTGCCTGGTGTGTGCCGTGCAAGGAAGAGATGCCGCTCATCGCCACGTGGAAGGCGCGCCTGGCCGCTGACGGCTTCGACGTCGACCTCGTGTTCCTCTCCCTCGACGACGACGAGCGCCAGCTCCGCCAGCTCCTGGACCGCGCCACGCCCGGTCTTCCGCGCGCCACGGCATGGATGCCGGGCGGTACGCCAAGGACCCGCTGGATGAAGACTCTGGGTCTTCGAGAGAACCCAGCGCTGCCGGTTCAAGTTCTGGTCGGGCCGAGCGGCCAGCACGCCTGCACGATCCGCGGCGCTCTCGAGCCGGGCGACTACGACCGCCTGCTCGCTTTCCTTCGCTCGCCACCCCGCTAGCGCGAACACCGCGGAGGCGGCGTGGCCTCCGCACTCCAAAAAAAAAGGGCCCGTTGCCGGGCCCTTTCATGTCCAACCACCATGGCCGTGGGAGGTATCCGTTAACCCCTGGTCAAAAACAGGTGGGGCCCGTGAGTCAGCCGCTTCAGGCTTCCCGATTGGGTACGGGCATGCTCACCACGGCCAGGGACAGGTCCCAGGTTAACGACGTCAGGGATTAATATGCAGCCCTCCATCACGAACCGAGCAGAAGAACGACTCGATCGTACGGGAGGGTCGGAGCAAGTCAAGGCGACTGGAGCGCGGGAGCGCGGGAGCGCGCGCGCGAATGGCGCTTGACTTCCGATCTCGACTAACCCTTGACCGGCGTGGCGCGCAGGGCCGCCTTGCCTTCCTTGACGTAGACCTGGAAGCGCACGGTCTTGCACTGGTAGCGCTGGACCAGCGTGTCCTTGTTCTTGCGCAAGGTCACTAGGAACTTGTCGAAGGTGAGCGACTCGACGGGCTCACCGCAGCGCTTCTTCGTGTCGACGAACTCGCCGAAGATCTGGCGGAAGTGCTCCTCCTCGCTCGGGCCGTCCCCGCCCGCGCCGGAGAAGATCTCGTCGGGCACCTTCGAGATGATCGTCGCCGCCTCCTCATCGTCGATCGGCGGCCTCGGCGAGCTCGATTGCTGCGGCATCCCGATCATCGTCGCCTTGACGCCCCCGCCCGCGGCCGCGGGCGCACCGGCCTGCGGGTGCGCGTGCCCCGCGCCGGGTCCCGTCGAGGGACGGGGCATCGGCGGCGCCGCAGGACCCGCGATCGCCGGGGCGACGACGGGGGGCGGAGGGGCGGGCGGCGGCGGCACGAGCCGCGGCGCCGGCGGCGC
>JACPQR010000161.1 GCA_016190375.1 Deltaproteobacteria bacterium | reverse complement strand
CGAGGTCCGAGTCCGAGATGTCGTGCGCGCGGAGCTTCTCCCAGAGGTTCTTTCGGGAGATGCCGAGAAGGTCCGCCGCGCGGCCCCTCTTGCCGCCCGCAAGGCCGAGCGCCCGGAGCAGGTACTCTCGCTCGAACTCCCTGGCCGCCGTGGCCAGGGGCAGTAGCGCCGAGCTCCCTGGCGAGTCGGTGGCCTGCAGGCCCGCGATGTCCGCCGGCAAGTGTCCGAGGTCGATGTCCGCGCCCCGGGCGAGCACCACGGCGTGCTCGATCGCGTGCTCCAGCTCGCGCACGTTGCCAGGGAACGGATAGTGCTCGAGAGCCGCCCATGCGCGGGGAACGATCGCGGCGGGGTGCTGGCCGGCCGGGCTGAACCGCCTGAGGAAGTGAGCCACGAGGAGGGGCAGGTCGCCACGCCGATCGCGAAGGGCCGGCAGAGTGATGTCCAGGACGTTCAGACGGTAGTAGAGGTCCTCCCGGAAACGGCCTTCGGCGATCTGCTCGCGCAGGTTCCGGTGCGTGGACGAGACCAGCCTCACGTCCACCCGAACGGTCGTACTCGACCCGAGCAGCTCGAACGTTCCTTCTTGCAGCACCCGAAGGAGCTTGACCTGGGCGGCGAGGGGGATCTCGGCGATCTCATCCAGAAGCAGCGTGCCACCGTCGGCCGCCTTGAACCGTCCGTCGCGCCTTCGGACGGCGCCGGTGAAGGCGCCGCGCTCGTGACCGAAGAGCTCCTCCTCGATCAGGGTCTCCGGGAAAGCGGCACAGTTGACGCCCACGAAGGGCTTGCCACGCCGGGAGCTGCGATCGTGGAGACTGCGCGCAACGAGCTCCTTGCCCGTGCCGCTCTCGCCGGTGATCAGGACGGGCGCGTCGCTGGCCGCCATCGTGTCGATCCGCTCGAAGAGTCGCAGCATCGCCGGGCAATGGCCGATCATGCGAGCTGCCGGCGCCCGGTCCGCGAGCTCGGCCCTCGCCGTCTCGAGCTCCTGGGCGAGGGACCTGCGCTCGGCGATCCGGCCGACGTGCAAGGCGATCTCCTCCGTGTCGAAGGGCTTCGTCAGATAGTCGAAGGCGCCTTCCTTGAGCGCCGCGACGGCATCCGCCACCGCACCGTACGCGGTCACGAGGATCACGTCCGTACCGGGCGACTCGGCACGCACACGGCGAAAGACCGTGAGTCCGTCGACCTTCGGCAGGCGGATGTCCAGGATCACGACGTCGAAGACGCGCGACGTGACGAGGGACATCGCCTCGGCCCCGTCCGACGCCACGGTCACCCGGTGGCCCGCGTCCCGGAGCGTGTCGGCCACGAGGAGCCGGATGGACGGCTCGTCGTCGACCAGGAGGACCCTAAGCATTCGCCGTCTCCTCTTCCGCAGCGCGCAGCCACAACGTGACCGTCGTGCCCCGCCCCTCCTCGCTCTCGATCGCGAGGTCGCCCCCGTTCGCCCGCGCGATGCGGAGCGTGATGGCGAGGCCCAGACCCGTGCCCTCGCCTTGCGGCTTGGTGGTGAAGAAAGGCTCGCAGACTCGAACGAGGACATCGGGCGGGATCCCCGGGCCGTCATCCGCGACACGGATGCCGATCCGGTCCTCGGCGATGGGCGCGTCCACGACCACCTTCCCGCGCTCTGAGACCGCGTGGGCCGCATTCAAGAGCACGTTGACGACTGCCTGCACGGCCTGTCTCTTGTCCGTCCACACGGTGCGCCCCACCGGGATGAGGACCTGCACGTCGAGGGCCTTCTTCTGCGCGAGGTCGGTGATGGAGGGCATGGACGCGGACACGAGCTCGTTCAAGTCGACGACCGCCGGTGTGGGGGGCCTGGGCCTCGCGTATTCGAGCAGCGACTGCACGGTGACCCGGATCCGCTCGAGTCCATCCCACACGGTGTCGAAGTACTGCTCGCGGCTCGACTCCCGGACCGCGCCGTCGCGCAGTGCCTTGACGCATCCCATGACGCCCGAAAGAGGGTTGTTGATCTCGTGAGCCACTCCCGCCGCCAGTAGTCCGATAGACGAGAGCTGCTCGGCCTGTGCCAGCTTCGCCTGGTCCTCGCGAATCTGCCTGGTCGCGTCGGCCAGCCTTCCCCGCACCTCACGAAGAACGTCGACCCGGCGGCCTCCGCGGTCCGTGAGGTAGCCGATGAGCGGTCCGTGCAGAAGCAGCCCCCCGGCCTGCACGGCCAGCGTCCACGCTCCCGCCTCGAACCGCCCGCGGGCGTGAAACAGAAGGACGAGGGCCGCCGCCACGACGGCGCTCGCGAGACCCCCCCGCCTGCCGAAGTAAAAGGCAAGCATGGCGACCCATAGATAGAGGGCTCGATAGAATGGGCTCTTGTCCCCACCCGTCAACAGCATCAAGACGGCGACGAGGACCAGATCGAGACCACCGGCAACCAGATAGAAAGTGCCCTTTGCCTGGGTGTGAAGGAGCCGCCAACCGGTGAGATACAGCAGCGTGCCGTACCCGGCAAAGACGCCCGAGCACCAGAGCACATCCTCTGCGGAGGAGAAGCTCCCTGCGGACCGAAGCGGTGGGAAGGCGTACGCGACCAGCGCGAGCAGGCCGCCCACCCGGAGCCAGGCGCAGATGCGGTCCCAGGCATCGAGCCCGATGGACTCCTCACGGGCCGTCATTGCACGAAGCGAAGCATCGCCCGCCGCGCGTGGAAAAACCAGGCCGCGATTGCCGCTGCCCGGGTCACCAAACGGTAACAAGAGGAGCAACTCGTATGCCGCGTTCCTTGATTGGCGTAGTGACACTCGCGTCCTGTGGTCTGACGTTGGCGCTCGTCGGCTCGCCGCCGGCCTCGGCGGATCCCACGGGCTCGATCGCGGGTGAGGTCTCGGCGCGCCCGGCGAAGAACCGCGCTGACGTCGTGGTGCACGTCGTCAAGGCGGCCGGGAGCTTCCGGCCACCCATGCAACCGGCGAGCATCAACCAGAAGGTGATGAGGTTCGCACCGCACGTGCTTGCGGTCCTGCGCGGCTCGACGGTCCGGTTCCTCAACAGCGACAACGTCCGCCACAACGTCTTCAGCCCCGATGGCGGCCGCTACGATCTCGGCACCTGGGGGCAGGGCGAGGCGCGCACGCGGGTGTTCGCGCAATCGGGTGTGTACCGTCAGCTCTGCAACATCCACCCGGAGATGTCGGCCTTCATCGTCGTCCTCGACAACCCCTACTTCGCGGTGACGAAGAGCGACGGACGCTTCCGCATCGACGGCGTACCGCCGGGCAGCTACACGCTGAGAGCATGGAGCGAGCGGCTGCGCGTGGTCACTCGGCCCATCACGGTGACGGCCGGCGGAACCACCAGCATCCAGATGGAGCTCGGGCGACCCTAGCCGCTAGCCGCTAGCCGCTAGCAGTCAGCAATCAGCAGTCAGCCATCAGCTCCGGACGCGGCGCGCATGTCATCAGTCATTCTCCGTGGTCGTTCGGTAGCACTCCCAACCCGTGATGGTGACCGATCGGTAACAGCAGACACCGGCTCGCCAGCGCGGTGAGTGGCACGACCGTTGCCTCCCGCCGGGGCCACAGGAGGTCCCTGCATGCGGTCGTTCTGGTCGTTCTCCCTCATCGGCGTACTGACACTCGTGTTCGGTGGCCTGGCCTTGATGCTCGTCGGCTCGCCGCCGGCCTCGGCGGATCCCACCGGCTCGATCGCGGGTGAGGTCTCGGCGCGCCCGGCGAAGAACCGCGCCGACGTCGTGGTGCACGTCGTCAAGGCGGCCGGCAGCTTCCGGCCACCCGCGCAGCAGCCGGCCATCAACCAGAAGGCGATGAAGTTCGCGCCGCACGTGCTGGCGATCCTGCGCGGCACGACGGTCCGGTTCCTCAACAACGACAACGTCCGCCACAACGTCTTCAGCCCCGACGGCGGACATTATGACCTGGGCACGTGGGGACAGGGCGAGACGCGCACACGGGTGTTCGCGCAGTCGGGCGTGTACCGGCAGCTCTGCAACATCCACCCGGAGATGTCGGCCTTCATCGTCGTCCTCGACAACCCCTACTTCGCGGTGACGAATGGCGAAGGACGCTTCCGCATCGACGGCGTACCGCCCGGTAGCTACACGCTGAGAGCGTGGAGCGAGCGGCTGCGCGAGGCCACCCAACCCGTCACGGTGACGGCGGGGGGAACCACCAACATCCAGATGGAGCTTGCACGATGACCAGGAACACGTACGGAGCATGGCTACTCAGCATCGGGCTCGCCGTCGCCCTGGCGGCCTGCGAGGGCCCGGCAGGCGATCCCGGTCCCGCCGGAACGGACGGCGAGGACGGAACCCCCGGCGAGGACGGCACGCCGGGCGAGGATGGAACGCCCGGCTCGGCGGTGTCGGTCTCGCCCACGGCCGGCACGGTCGAGGTCGGCGCCACACTCGAGCTCGCCGCTGCGACCACCCCAGCGCCAGAGGCCGCCGAGACATACTCGTGGCAATCCTCCGATGACGGTGTGGCCACGGTGGCGGATGGAGTCGTGACGGGCGTGGCGCCGGGGACGGCGCTGGTCATGGCCACCGGCAGCGATAGCGGCGCCACTGGCATCGCCATGGTCTCGGTGACCCCGAGCTCGGCGGTCGAGCCGGTGAGCTTCGCCAGAGACGTCCTGCCGCTCCTGACCACGCGAAACGCCTGGTACGTGGGCGGCGCGAACTGCGACTCGTGCCACCAGGGCGAGGGATCTCAGGATGACATGGACCTCGCGACGTACGACGGTGTGATGCTCGGCGCAGACATGGGGGACGAGCCGATCATCGTGGCGGGAGACTGGGAGGCGTCAATGTTGCGGAAGCGTCTCAGGAACAACCGGATGCCGTTCGGGATCTCGCCGCTCATGCCGCGCAACGGGCCGTCCGTGCAGTCGGTGGCGGAGGAACATGCAGATTTCGAGTGGGACGATGCCTCATCGCTCGCGGACACAAACGGGCTCGTGAAGGTCATCGAGGCCTGGATCGACGAGGGAGCCGTCGATGGGGACTTCGACTACGTCGACTCCATCGGCGACACCGTCACGAAGAACTTCGACACTCACGTCTTGCCCATGTTCACGAACGCAAACGTGTGGGCCGACGGCACGCAGTCATGCAGCTCGCAGGGGTGCCACACGGGCCTCGACGGCGCCGGCGAGCTCGACATGGGCAGCTACGACGGAATCATGTTCGGAGCGGACGGGGGCACCGAGGCGATCGTCGAGCCGGGCGACCACGAGGAGAGCCTGCTCCGCAAGCGGCTGCGCAACAACCGGATGCCCTTCGGTATCCCCAACTGGGTCCCGCGCGATGGGCCGAACGGGGAGGTGGGCATCATCGGTCAGTGGGTCAACGAAGGCGCGCTGGACAACTGAGATCCCCCCGCCCCCATGAAGGCCAAGAGATCGCATCTCCGGCTCATCTCGCTCGGGCTCTTGGCCGCCGCTTCCTGGCCCGCCCCTGCGTTCGCGATCCCCGTCTTCGCGCGTCGCTACCAGACGAGCTGCGTGACCTGCCACGTGGCGTTTCCACGTCTGACTCCGTTCGGGGAAGCGTTCATGCGACAAGGCTACCGCTTCCCCGAGGACGACGAGGGGCACGTCAACCAGGAGCCAGGGGACATGGAGCTCGGAAACCCCGCCTACAGGGACATGTTCCCCAGCGCGGTGTGGCCGAGCTCCATGCCGTCCATTCCTCCCCTGGCGGTCGTCGCACACGGATGGATAGGTGGCGACCCGTTCCTGGGGCGTGAGGCTCCGAGCGAGCTCAGCTTCGACAACCTGGGCGCGAACGTCGATCTCTTCCTCGCGGCTCATCTCGGCAAGCGCTTCACGGTGTACGGCAAGCTCGGGGTCGGCACCGGGCCCTCGGTGCAGGTCCAGCACCAGCGACTGTTCCTGTCGATCAACGACGTCCTGCCCGACTCGACCATCCGGGTGGGGCAATTCGTGCCCGAGATCTTCCAGGCGAACCAGTCGGCGCGGACCTGCACGACCTGTCATTTCTCGATGCGCAGGCCGGTGGGCCAGAGCCAGTGGAACTACGGCAGCCAGGTCGGCGTCGAGATCGCCGACACCGTCGCGCACCGTCTGCGGTACGTCGTCGGCGTGGTCGAGGGCAACGGGAACCAGCCGAACCTCGAGAAGGATTTCTACGTTCGCCTCGCCGCCAAGCTCGGGGGCCTGTCGCTCGATGGACGCTCCGGCGGGACGGAGAGCAGCGACAACTGGGTGGACAACTCGGTCGAGCTCGGGGTGTTCGGCTACTACGGAAACGCCGAGCTCGCCACCGCCGACGAGGCCGGGGAGCCGGTGACGGTGCGCGACCGGTTCTTCGCGGCCGGCGGCGACGTCTTCGCGACCTGGAGGGACGTCGGGCTCTACGGGCTCGCCCTCCACGAGGTCCACGGGCAGCCCACCTACGCGGACAAGCAGGTGCGCGTCGAGCGCTACGTCGGTCGCTTGCGCTACGTCTTCTTTCCCTGGCTCGTCCCCGAAGCGACGTTCGAGTACTTCAACACCGAGCTCGACCAGGACATGACCTACCAGGTCATGGGCACGGTCGACCTCCTGGTTCGCGCGAACATGAAGGTCTGGCTCGAGGTCATCGGGCGAAGGAACGTGCGCGCGCCCTTCGAGTTCAGCTCCGCGCGGGCGGTCCTGGACGTGGGGTTCTGACATGCGCTCGCCCGCAGGATGCGTTGCCTTCCCTCTGTTGGCGCTGTTCTCCTGCCTGCCGCTCGAGCCCACGAGGCAGACCCCGGGGATCGATGCGATCGAGCCCGAAGAGGCGGCGGCCGGCCAGGAGGTGACGCTCCGGGGCCACGACTTCGGTGGCAGGCAGGGGAGCTCGAGGGTGTCGTTCGGAGCGGTCACGGCCGGGACCGCCCTCTCGTGGAGCGACGTCGAGATCACTCTCGCCGTGCCGGAGGCCGAGCCGGGGGAGGTCGACGTCGTCGTGACGGTCGAGGGCCTGAAGAGCGCTCCCGTGTCCTTCGTGATCGCCGCCGCGCCGACCCCCGTCATCGCCTCCATCGAGCCGGCCGGCGCAGCGCCAGGCGATCTCGTCACGATAGCTGGCTCGGCCTTCGGCTCGGAGCGCGGACCCCAGGACACGGTCATCTTCGCCGACGAGGTGGATGCAGCCGGTGGAATCTCGTCGTGGACCGACACCGCAATCCAGGTCTCGATCCCGGAGACGGCCGTCAGCGGCAACGTCGTGGTGAGCGTCGCAGAAGTGCCCAGCGCCCCTTTCTACTACACTCTCGCCGGCGATGCGCCGCCCGACGCCGGCCCCGACGCCGCCCCCGACGCCCCCTCCGGTCCGACGCTCGGCGACGTCCAGACCGAGGTCTTCACGGAGCACTGCGCCAAGCAGGAGTGCCACGACAGTCAGACCGCGAGGTCAGGTCTCGTCCTCGAGCCCGGACTGGCCTACGCCAACCTCGTGAACGTCGCCTCGAGAGAGCGACCGGCGATCCTGCGCGTCGTCCCAGGGTCGGCCGAGGACAGCTACCTGTTCATGAAGATCGCGCGAGACCTCCCGCCCGACGGCGACCGGATGCCGCAGAGTCTTCCCCCTCTTCCCGACCGGCTCATCGAGCTCGTCCGGGCGTGGATCGATGCGGGGGCCGCGAACGACTGACGACCGATGGAGGAGCACAACATCGCGTCGACTGGTACGTTCGCACAGTCCTCTTGGTGGGAGGCGCACGCGCCAATCCACCTGGGCTACCTGGCGACCAACTTCCCTTGCCGGGCCGCCTGCCCGGTCGGGACCAACGCGGGCGGCTACGTCAGCCTCGTGGCGCAGGGACACTACGCGGAGGCGTATGCCCTGGCCCGCGGGCCGAACCCGTTCGCGTCCGTCTGTGGCCGCATCTGCTCGCATCCCTGCGAGGCCGCCTGCCGGCGCGCTAGCCTCGACGCGGCGATCCAGATCCGTGCGCTCAAGCGGTTCGTCAACGAGCGCCACGGCGTCGAGTCCGCGCCGTCGGATGAGGAGCGGTCCGCCCGGTTCCAGGCGATCCTGGCCATCGCCGAGCGCCCGCGGCCGCAGGCGCCTCATCCCGGTCGGGTGGCGGTCGTTGGCGCCGGTCCCGCCGGGCTCGCCTGTGCCCACGACCTGAGGTTGATGGGGCATGAGGTGGTCGTCTTCGACGCCGCGCCGGTGGCCGGGGGCATGATGCGCCTCGGGATCCCCGACTACCGGCTGCCGCGCCCGGTCCTGGACGGCGAGGTCGACTTCATCCGCTGGCTGGGCGTCGAGATCCGGCTGGGCTCGGAGGTCGGGCGCGACCTCTCCTTTGCGGAGCTCGCCAGTGGCTTCGACGCCGTGTTCCTCGCCGTCGGATGCCGGCGGGGAAAGTCCCTCCGGATCCCGGGAGCGGACCTGCAGGGCGTGCTCACCGCGGTCGACTTCCTGGTCAACGCGAACCTCGGCCATCCGATCGAGATCGGCGAGCGAGTCCTCGTGGTCGGTGGGGGCAGCGTCTCGTTCGACGTGGCGCGCACGGCCCGCCGCTTCGGCGGCACCGCCCTACCGGATGAGGAGCACCACAACCTCGCCGTCGACGCGGCGGTCATGGCGGCCCGGCGGCTGCGGCGCCACGTGACGATGGTGGCGCTCGAGTCGCGCGCGGAGATGCCGGCGGACCCGAGCGAGATCGAGGAGGGCGCCGAGGAGGGGATCCACCTCATCAACCGGCGAGGGCCGAAGGAGGTCCTGGGCCCCGCCGGGCACGTGACCGCGCTCAGGACGCTGGACGTGGCTCGCGTCTTCGACGAGAAAGGGCGCTTCGCACCCGAGATGGTGCCGGGCACGGAGCGGGAGATCCCCTGCGACACGCTGATCCTCGCCGTGGGCCAGGTCGCGGACCTGTCCTTCCTCGGCACCGAGCACGGCGTCGAGACGACCCCCCGGGGGCTGGTCCAGGTCGATCCGGCGACGCTCGCGACGAGCCGTCAGGGCGTCTACGCAGGAGGCGACGTCGCCTTCGGTCCCCGCATCGCGATCTCGGCCATCGCCGACGGCCGGCGCGCGGCAAGGTCGATCGACACCTACCTGACCGGCCGGACCGATCCGCCGCCCCGCTACGGCCTGCGGGTGTACGACACCTTCGGCTACGAGCACCCGTTCGCTCGTGGCGACTACGAGAAGGTGCCGCGACACCGCCTCCCCGTGATCGCGGTCCAGCACCGCGCCCAGCGCGTCGAGGTGGAGCAGGTGCTCGACGAGGCGGTGGCCCGCGAGGAGGGGAGCCGGTGCCTGCATTGCTGGATCAACACGATCTTCGATTCTTCGCGCATGGATGGCAGCGAGTGCATCCAGTGCGGGGGCTGCGTCGACGTCTGCCCCGAGCAGTGCATCGACCTCGTCTCGCTCCTCAGGGTGGCCCAGACGGAACCGGACGCCGAGGGCCTTCGGTTGCCGGACGGCAGTCCTGTCCTCCTCACCGGCGAGGACCGAGCAGCGGGCGCGGCCTTGATCAAGGACGAGACGCTGTGCATTCGCTGCGGCCTTTGCGCCCGCCGCTGCCCGGTGCGCGCGATCACGATGCAGGCCTTCTACCGGATGGACGAAGGATCGCTGGTCAGCCTGGCGGAGGCGTCCCTATGAACGCGCGAGAGGAAGCACGATGCCCCTGCTCGACGACCTGAAGCAGCCCCTGACCGAAGGCGAGCTCGAACGCCGGCGGTTCCTCGGCCTTCTGGGCTCGGGCGCGCTGGGCATCGCCGCGGTGGGCACCGGCATCACGACGATCAAGTACCTCGAGCCGAACGTCTTCTTCGAGGAGGAGGCACGGTTCGCGGTCGGGCGGCCCGAGGACATCGCCGTCGGCACGGTCCTCGTCCTGGCCCGACAGAAGGTCTACGTCGTGCGGTCCGAGGAAGGGTTCTACGCGCTATCGGCCGTCTGCACGCACCTGGGCTGCGTGACCCGCTTCGAGCGTGAGCGCGGTGGCTTCTTCTGCCCGTGCCACGGCAGCCAGTTCCGACTCGACGGCGCCGTCCGCGAGGGCCCCGCGCCGCGGCCGCTCCAGCGGCTCGAGATGCGTGTCCAGCGAGGTCTGCTGGTCGTGGATGCGCGCAAGGCGGCCGAGCCCGACGCGGTGCTCCGGGTGACTTGATGGGCGCGATCGCACGTGCTCTGACGCGAAACCGCGTGTGGCGATCGATCGTACGGCACGGGTTTCCGGACTCGAACCGGAACCGATCGCTCACCGTCTTCTCGAACCTGTTCCTGCACATCCACCCGGTGAAGGTGCGGCAGCGCGCAATCTCGTTCACGCGGACCTTCTATCTCGGGGGGCTCTCCGCTGCCTGCTTCTTCGTCCTCACGGTCACGGGCGTCCTCTTGATGTTCTACTACCGGCCGGCGGTCCCTCACGCGTACGAGGACATGAAGGACCTCGAGTACGTGGTGTCCGCGGGGATGTTCCTGCGCAACCTCCACCGATGGGCCGCGCACGCCATGGTGGCCCTGGTGTTCCTGCACATGGCGCTGACCTTCTTTCGGGGAGCGTACCGGCCACCTCGCGAGTTCAACTGGGTCGTGGGGGTCTTTCTCTTCCTCATCACGATCCTCCTGTCGTACACGGGCTACCTCCTGCCCTGGGACCAGCTCGCGTACTGGGCCGTGACAGTCGGCACGAACATGGCGAACGCGACGCCGCTGGTCGGGGAGAAGATCAAGCTGCTTCTTCTGGGAGGGCACGCCATCGACGCCAACGCGCTCCTCCGCTTCTACGTGCTGCACTGCGTCCTGCTCCCCCTCTTGATGGTGATCGGCGTGGCGATCCACGTCTGGCGCATCCGGAAGGACGGTGGGATCTACCTTCCGCCGGATCAACGAGACCAGGGAGGGTCGCGATGAAGTCGGACGCGGAGCTCGTGCCCACGCCCGGCGCGGACGCGCGCGAGGCGCCCATCCGGCTGCTCGTCGTCCAGGGCGAGGCGCGACCGGCGGTCGACGTGGCCGAGGAGCCGCTGGTGATGACCTTCCCGCACCTCCTCATTCGCGAGCTCATCGCGTTACTCGCCGCCTCGCTGGTGCTCGTCGCCCTCGCGCTCTGCGCTGATGCGCCCCTCGAAGAGATCGCGAACCCCCTCAGGACGCCGAATCCGGCGAAGGCGCCGTGGTACTTCCTCGGATTGCAGGAGCTCCTCCACTACTACCCGCCGGTCGTCTCCGGAGTCCTCCTGCCCGGCCTGGTGGTGGTTGCCCTCGCGGTCATCCCCTACTTCCGGATCAACCTCGAGCGATCGCCTCTCTGGCTCGACCGCGTGTGGCCGAAGCTCGGGGCGCTCTGGGTGGTCGTGACCGCGCTGACGGCGGTGTTCGCCCTGACCGGCGCCCACCCCGTCTGGCCGATCATTGGCCCCTTGTGGGTCGTCGCCATCACCATGACGGCCGGGGCCTTCCTCCCGGGCGAGGGCTCCGTGTCGCGCTGGCTGCGCACTCGCAGCGTCGCCTTCTGGATCTTCTTCTGGTTCCTTCTGGCTGCGGCGGTGCTCACGGTCGTCGGCGTGTTCTTCCGCGGACCAGGCTGGAGCTTCACGCTGCCCTGGCGTGACGGGATCTTCTACTGATGCCGCCCGATCGATCCATCCGCCCGGCCGACCTCGGGACCGCGAAGCTCCTGTGGGTCTTCGCCGTCCTCTCGCTCCTGCTCACCGGCGCCCTGGCCGTGGTCCCGGCCAGAAGCGGCGACCGCGAGTGGCGCAGGATCCAGCAGAGGTACGACGCGCTCGCGGCCACGAAGCACCTCGAGCCGATCCCGATCGCGATCCAGCAGATCTGGAGGCCGGAGTTCGGCGTCGTGGATCGCTGCCCGACCTGCCATCTGGGCATGGGTGGCGCCGATCCGATCCCCTCGGACCCCCTGTTTCGCGAGCATCCTCCGATCCCACACGACCCGAGGGAGTTCGGCTGCACCGTCTGCCACGCCGGCCAGGGACGGGCGACGAACGCCGCCGGCGCGCACGGCAAGGTGCGCCACTGGGACGCGCCGCTCCTCGAGCGCGCGACCGTGGAGGCCGGGTGCGGCGGGTGCCACTCTCACTTCCCGATTCCGTCGCCAGAGCGCGCTGGGCGAGGCCGCGCGCTCGCCCTGTCGAACGGCTGCGGGGACTGCCACAGGATCGACGGCAGAGGAGGCGGCGCTGGTCCCGACCTGTCCACGGTCGGAGCCCGGCAGTGGCGTTCGGACTGGCACACGCATCACATCGAGCGGAGCGCGGAGGCCGCCGCGAGCGGTGACGCACGGTGGCGCGCGGGGTTCGCTCCGCTGGCCGACGACGACGTGCCGCTCATCGAGGACTACTTGCGAACGCTGGTGGGCGCACCGCGACTGATGGAAGGCAAGACGCTGGCGCACAGCCTGGGTTGCCGCGGGTGCCACCGCATCGGCGGAGTCGGCGGCGACGACGGACCCGACCTCTCGAACGAGGGCGGAAGGCTCGCGGCCGACCTGGACTTCACCCACGTTCGCGGGAGGAGGACGCTGCGGGGCTGGCTCGTGAGCCATTTCCTCGACCCGAGACGCGTCGTCCCGGACAGCCAGATGCCGAACCTCGATCTGGGCCCCGAGCAGGCCGAAGCGCTGACCGTCTACATGCTGTCGCTCAGGACGCATCAGATCCCGGAGTCGGCCGCGCCGCGCGACCGGGTCCGAGGCATGAGGCTGGGGATTCGCGAGTTCCCGGCCGACGGCGAGTCGCTCTTCGGCGTCTTCTGCAGCGGGTGCCACGGGGAGCGCGGTGGGGGGCGCGGCATCGTGGTGCCCGGGAGGGCCGACCGGGCCCAGCTCGCCGGTCCTGCGATCTCCAACCCGGAGCTCCTGTTCGTCGCCGAGGACGCTTTCCTGCGACGCACGCTGGTCGATGGGCGGCCCGGACGCCGGATGCCCGCCTGGGGGACCAAGGACGGTGGCCTGCGGCCCGAGGAGATCGACGCGCTGGTCCGCTGGCTGAGGTCGCTCCAGCCCACCGCGCCCCCGTTCGAGGAGGTCATGGCCGCGCCGGAGGACCCGGAGCTGGGCCGGACGCTGTTCGGCCGGGACTGCTCGCCGTGCCACGGAGAAGGCGGGGCCGGGACGGTCCTCGGTCCGCCGCTCGCGGCCGAGGACAACCTGGCGGTCCAGAGCGAAAACGCGATCTACGGCACGCTCGCGACCGGCGTCGCAGGCACGGCGATGAGGCCGTTCGGCCGCTACGACGGGCGAAGCCTGAGGGCCGTCATCGGCGCAGTCCGCGGACTTGCAGCGACGTCGGCCCGGCGCACCGGCTGGGCCCCGGGGCGCGGAGACGCCGGCCGCGGTTCGAGGCTCTTCGGCGAAACGTGCGCGCGATGCCATGGCGCAAGCGGAAGCGGAAGCGGGCTACAGGGGCCCGCTCTCGGGATCCCCGCCTTCCTCGCGGCGGCCACGGACGGATACCTGGTCGCCACCATCATCCGCGGCCGCCCCGGCACTCCCATGCCCACCTTCGGAAGCCCGGGCAGGGACAACCCTGCTCTCTCACCCGGCGACGTCGCCGATCTCGTGGCTTTCCTCCGGTCGCTCCAGACCCGACCACGATGAGGGCTCCGCGGCCTTCGAGCGTGCGAGTATGATCGGGCCGTGGAACGAACCTCGCTCGCGGTCGAGTGGAAGGCAGAACGATCGGACCTGCTTCGCTTTGCCGCGCTCGCGGTGCTCGGCGCGGCGCTGTGCACCGCCGCCTGCGGCGATGACGACGATGACGACGGCGCCGACGTCGACGCAGGCGTGGTGACGGACGCGGGTGAGCCGGACTCCGCGGTCGATCCCGGGCCGACTCGCGTCGTCTTCGAGCCCGGCGAGGGCGTTCCTTCGTGGGGCGAGGTTCCCTTTCCTTCGGACCTGTATCGGGACGCGGACGGCACGCTGTCGAGGATCCCGGGGCTGGAGGGAGCGATCCGGTCGAACTCGGAGGTCTTCCAGGTCGCGCTCGACGAGCTCGACGGGTTCGGCCTGACGCCGTCGATCGTCTTCTTCCTCGACCCGCTCCCACCGGAGCCGATCGAGCTGCCCGAGGACGCCGTGATCGTCCTCGACCCCGACGGGACGCGGGTCCCGCTCGTGACGTTCTACGACGAGCAGAGAGGGTGGATCCTCGCGGGCCCGGCTACGGGCACGGTCCTCGCCGAGGGCGCCACCTACGTCGCGGCCCTGACGACGGCCGTCCCCGATCTCGTGCCAGACGCCGCAATGCGGCCGCTGCTCGAGGCGGAGCGCCCCACCGGGCTCGAGGCCTATGCAGACGCCGTCGACCTCGTCGCGCCGGCAGCCGGCGGCCGAGAGAACCTGCTCGCGGTGACCGCGTTCACGACCCAGCGGGTCACCCACGAGCTCGCTCTCGCGCGTGAAGCGCTCGGAGAGCTGCCCCGGCCCGTCCCGAGCTTCGACGAGGAGGGCACGGCGCCGTTCGGGGCGATGATCTTCACGCGGACGAGCGACCCTTCCCTCGACGACTGGCTCGGCGAGACGGGGAAGGACGACGAGGGCAACGACCTTCCCGCCTTCGCGGACGGGGTGTCGCACGACGCTCTCGCGCTCGTCGCGACCGGCGCGTTCGACGCGGTGACCTTCCGCCGGCCCGACACGGGCGACGACGGCCCCGAGGACGAGACGTTCGAGATCGGCCCGGACGGCAGACCCGCTGCGCAGGGCACCGAGCGGATCCCGTTCTCCATCACGATCCCGGCCGGGCCGCCACCCAGCGAGGCGGGCTTCCCCGTGATGATCGTGCAGCACGGTCTGAACGGCGATCGTTCGTACATCATGGCCTTCGCGAACACCGCAGCCCGCCATGGCGTCGCAACCGTCGCGATCGAGGCCGTCTCCCACGGATCGCGGTGGCGGCACGTCGACGAGGTCTCGAGCTTCGCGGGGGAGTATGCCGGCCCTGATGGCTTCGACGACCCGGGCGGCCTCGCGGTGCTGGAGTTCTTCGAGCAGTTCACGAACCTCCTGGGCGCGCGCGACAGCTTCCGCCAGTCGAGCCTCGACCACGCGCAGCTCGCCCTGATGATGACCGACCCCGAGCTGGACCTCGGCGCGCTAGGGGAGGCTCTCGACGGAGAAGCTCCGCGGATCGACGGCTCGAGGGTCTACTACGTCGGCGACTCGCTCGGCGGGATCCTGGGAACGATCACGACGTCGATCGAGCCGACAATCTCGCTCTCGATCCTCAACGTGCCCGGAGCCGGGATCGTCCAGCGGCTCTTGCCCAAGGCGCCGCGCGCCGTCGAGCTGGTCGAGCTCCTCGTCGACGCCCTCTTCGGGGTCACGGGACGCGAGATGTACATGCCGGCGAGCCCCGAGATGGCTCTCATGCAGGCGATCCTCGACGGGGGCGATCCGCAGGCCTATGCGCCCCACCTCTTCCACGATCGGCTCGAGGTCGCGGGAGCGCCGATCCCGCCACGCGACGTCGTCCTCATCGAGGTGGACCGCGACGAGCTCGTCTCCAACGAGTCCACGGACCACCTCGCCCTCGCCGCCGGGATCGCCGAGCTCGACCCGTGGCTGTACGCGATCCCGGGGTTGGCCCCGGTGGAAGCGCCGGTCTCGGCGAACCTCGAGACCGATCCCTGGCCCGTGACGGGCCTGCTCGTCCAGGTCGGTCCGGCGATCCACGGCTCCGACATCGTGCGGTTCGAGGACTTCCGCTACTACTTCCCGGAGGCGGACGACCTCGCCAATCCGTTCGAGCCGCTCCCGGAGCCGATCCCGGTGCGCTGCCCTGTGGTCGAGCTGCACGAGATGGTCGGTCACATCCTCGAGACGAAGCTGGACGGCCCCGCCGAGGTCTTGCTCCCGCTGACCCCGATGGTCGACTTCGACGGCGACGGCGTCTCCGACGACGACGAGATCGCCGCGGGCACCGATCCGTGGGGTGGGTAGAGCTATCTGCCGAGGACGACGTCGATGCCCGAGAAGAGGAGCTGCATCTGTGCCCGCGAGACCCGGCCGACTCGCTCGGTCAGGAGCGAACGGTCGAGCGTCAGGATCTGAGAGACGTTTGCCACCGAGTCCCTGGGCAGACCGGTCGAACGCGCCCGGAGAAGCACGTTGCCGGGAGCGTCCACCCAGGTGAGGTTCGTCGTCAGCGGGACGCATACGACGGTCGCGACCCGGCTGCGGTTCAGTGCGTCGCCCTGGACGACCACCACCGGGCGCCGAAAACCAGGACCGGAGCCCACCGGATCCGGGAGGTCGGCCCAGGCGATGTCGCCTTGCGCCATCACCATTCCGTTCGCTCGAGGATCCGGCGGGCAGCGGTCGACACCAGGACGTCAGACCGCGTGTCGACCAGGTCGGCGACTCGGTCCATCGCCGCGGTCACGGCGTCGGGGTCGTGGCGCGCGACGTACTCGGTCACTGCCTCGCGATACAGCCAGCTCCGGGACTTCTTGAGCCGGCGGGCAAGGCGCTCGGCCCGATCGAAGACGTCGTCGGGGAGCGAAATGGCCGTTTTCATACCAGGAGTATAACCGACCGCGCCTGGCGAGCAACAGCGCCACTCTAGAGGAGATCTATCGTCAACCCCTCGAATGCGGCGGTCGCGTTCGGGAACACGGCGCGGGCCCGTGCCTCTTTTGCCGCTACGGCGTCGTCGTCCTGCATGTGGTCGTGGTGGAAGAGGATGAGCTTCTTCACGCCGGCCGCGCTGGCCAGCCTGGCGCCTTCCATCATCGTGCTGTGGCCCCAGCCGACCTTCGAGCCGAAGCCGACCTGACCGGAGTACTCCTCGGGCGTGTAGGCGGCGTCGTAGATGAAGACGTCGACGCCTCGGGCGAGCTCGAGCACCTTCGGATCCATCTGCTCGTAGTGCTCGGTGTCGGTGGCGTAGACGAGGGACTTGCCGCCGTACTCGAGCCTGTAGCCGAAGACACCGTCCGGGTGGTTCAGCCGGCTCGCCCGCACGCGGATCTGGCGGTCCTGGCCGATCCGCACCTCCTCTCCCTCCTGCAGGTCGTGGAAGCGCATGGTCGCCGCCATCTGCCCGAGCGTCACCGGGAAGTTCGGGTAGTTCATCTGGCCCTGCAGCGTCTCCGCGAGGGTGTGGGTGACGTTGCGGCCTCCGTACAGCTCGAAGGAATTGCCGGGGACGAACGCGGGCCCGAAGAACGGAAACCCCTGGATGTGGTCCCAGTGGACGTGGCTGAAGAACATCGACGCGCGAATCGGGCCGGTGCCCATCAGGACGTTGCCGAGCGCCCGGAGCCCCGTACCGCCGTCGAAGATCAGGAGCTCCTCGCCGCACCGCACCTCGACGCAGCTCGTGTTCCCTCCGAACCTCACCGTGGCCGAGCCGGGGGTGGGGATGCTCCCGCGCACACCCCAGAAGACGATTCGAAAGGTCCCTTGGGCGCCGCCGGTCATGAGTGCGTGGATTGTAGGGCGCGCGGCAGAAGCCCGTCAAACGACATCCCGCGCTGGTACCATCCCCATCATGTTCACGCTCCATGTCTTCCCGCGGACGGGCGGACACCGCCTCTCGAGCTCGCTCGACGAGCTGCCGGCGCTCGTCGCGGATCCCTCCTGCGCGATCTGGCTCGACCTCCACGACCCGACGGCCGACGAAGGTCGCGTTCTGACGGACATCTTCCGCTTCCACCAGCTCGCAGTCGAGGACGCGCTGCAGGAGTACGGACATCCGAAGATCGATCCGTTCGAGGACCACATCTTCTGCATCGTCCATGGCCTCGACTTTGCTAGCGCGAGGCTCACCGACGGCTTCGACCTCGACACGCAGGAGCTCGACATCTTCTTCGGGAACGGATACCTGGTGACCCACCATGCCGGAATGCGCGCCGTCGCGGCGTTGCACGACGAGGTGGCGGTGGAGGCACGACGCCCGTGGAGCTCGGTGCGTCTCTTCCATCGCCTTCTCGATCTCCTCGTCGACGCGTACCTGCCCGTGATGGACGAGGTCGGTGTGCGGATCGAGAAGCTCGAGGATCGCGTCATCCACGATCCCAGCCCCGCCGTTCTCGAGTCGATCCTCTCGGCCAAGAAGAGCATCTTGAGGCTGCGTCGGGTCACGTATCACCAGCGGTCGATCCTGGAGTCCCTGGCGCGTGGCCACCTCGATCTCATCCCTGCCGAGAGCCTGGCCTTCTTCCGGGACGTCCACGACCACTTCGTGCGCGTCGCGGACCTCGCGGAGTCCTACCGCGAGTCGTCGCAGGGGACGATGGAAGCGTACCTGTCGATCACGTCGAACAAGCTCAACGAGATCATGAAGGTCTTGACGCTGATCTCGACGATAATGCTGCCCTTGACCTTCATCGCCGGCATCTACGGTATGAACTTCGATCACATGCCCGAGCTCCACTGGCAGGTCGGCTATCCTCTCGCGCTGGCCGCGATGGCGGTGACCGCCGTGGGGCTCGTGGGGTTCTTCAGGAGGAGGGGCTGGCTTTGAGACGACTTGCGATTCCTTCTGTGATTGCCGCCATGCTCCTGGCGTTGCCCGCGGGCGCCCAGGACGATCCCGACGGCGGGGGCGACGGCGGGCAGCCACCCGATGGCGGATTGGACGGCGGCGCCCCGCCCGATGCGGGTCCGCCCGAGGACGGCGGCTGGCCGGAGGCGGGCCCGTGGGACGGGGGAACCCAAGGAGATGGTGGCGAGCACTGCGGGACGGGTCCGGCTTGCAACCCTGGTCTCGAGTGCTTCCAGGTCGAGGACGAGCTCCGCTGCGGAGTCTGTCAGCCCGGCGAGGTGCGCGATTGCGACGCGGGCTGCGGCCAGGGCCTCGAGGTCTGCAACCCCGACCTCTACTGGTCCGGGCAGTGCGTGCCCTTCCAGGATGTGGAGTGCATCCGGGGCGACACTCAGCCCTGCGAGAGCGCATGCGGTCCGGGCCGGCGGAACTGCAACCCGCAAACCTGCCGGTGGTTCGACGAGTGCCTCTCGGACGTGGCGATGCAGTGCTTGCCGGGCGCGTCCTCTGCCTGCGTCACCGACAGCGGCGGCTGCACCGGCACGATGATCTGCGACGAGCAGTGCCAGTGGGGGGAGTGCGCCGTCGTCGGCGAGTGCTTCATCTGCGGCGACGGCGTCCTCGACGAGGACGGGGGCGAGGAGTGCGACGACGGCAATGGCTTCGACGGCGATGGCTGCAGCTGGAACTGCATGCTCGAGGGGCCGCGGCCCTTCCGTAGCTGCGACTGCTCGCTCGTGGGAACGTCGTCGGGCGCCCACCATTCAGGCCTCGCGGCGATCGCGTTCGCCGCCGCCGCGATCTGCTTGCGTCGCCGGCGTCGGTTCCGCTAGAGATCGCGGGCAGTGACGCACGAAGAAGGACGTGTCCGAGATGCGGGCGCTGCGGGTTCGGAGCCGCGGACCCCGACCTGGCTCCCGGTCCTCGGGATCGCGATCTTCTTCGCGCTCGCCATCTGGCTCGTGGTCGCGGGCAGCGCGCGGCCACGCGTCGATGCGACCGTCGAGGTCCCCGCACGGGCTCCAGCCGCGGCCGGCGTCGAGATCCGCCCCGCGTCCGCCAAAGGTCCGGCCGCCGCAGCAGACCGTCCGGTGTCCGCGACGGCGTGCCCCGAGTGAAGACCAGATACTGGCTGGTCGTGGCCTCGGCGCTCGCGGCGTGCCGTGTGGAGCTGGGCGCCCCACGCGGCCGCAGCGGCGGCGATGACGAGCCAGCGGAGGTCTGGGTCTACACGTCGATGTACCGTGAGGTCGTCACGGCCCTCGAGCCGATCCTCGCTCGCGAGCTCCCGCGAGTACGCGTCCGCTTCTTCCAGGCTGGCAGCGAGAAGGTGCGCTCGCGCCTCGAGGCCGAGCTCGCGGCCGGGTCTTCACGCTGCGACGTCCTGGCGATCTCCGACCCCGGGGCGTACGCGACGCTGAAGGAGCGCGGCGAGCTCCTGGTGCGCGTGCCGCCCGCGGCGCTCTCGTCGCCGCGTTCGCTCCTCGACCTGGATGGCGCCTACTCGCTCGCGCGTGTTTCCATGATGGTGATCGGCTGGAGCCCCCGTGCCGCTCGGGGGACTCGTCCGCCGGCAGGGTTCGAGGACCTCGCCCGCTCCGACCTGGCCGGTCGCATCACGATGGGCGACCCGCTGTCGTCGGGGACCGCCTTCTCGAGCGTGGCGCTGCTGGCGGACCGGCTCGGATGGGGCTGGTTCGACCGTCTCAAGCGCTCGCGCCTGACCGTGTCGGGAGGGAACGCCGCGGTGCTGACCCGGCTCGAGACACGCGAGGCCGCGGCCGGGATCCTCCTGTACGAGAACCTGGTCGTCGCTCGGCGAAAGGGGAGCCCGGTCGAGGCGATCTTCCCGATCGAGGGACCCGTGCTGATCCCCGGTCACATCGCGATCCTGAAGGGCACTCGGTCGCCACTCGCCGCGGCCCAGGTGGAGGACGCGCTGCTCGGTCGCGAGGCCCAGGCCGTGCTCGTGAAGAGTGGGCAGCACGGCGCGGATCCGACCGCGGAGCCGCCCGAGGGAGCGCCACGGCTCGACCAGCTCCTCGACAGGAGCATCCACTGGCAGAGCGCTCGCGCCGAGGCCTCCATCGACGATGCTGGCCTTCGGGAAAGATGGGCGAGGGTGATGAGGTGAGGAACGCGTGCGAGCGGAGCCGAATTCAGATCCTCCCCGAAGGGGACTTCGGCGCAGCGAGCGGGGGGTCCGGGGG
>JACPQR010000160.1 GCA_016190375.1 Deltaproteobacteria bacterium | reverse complement strand
TGGGCCACGTCCGTGTCGGTGTCGACCTCGCAGCCATCGGCGCGCTTGTCGCCGTTGCAGTCGACCCACGTCCCAGCGCAGATGCCGCCCTCGCACGAGCCACCGGCGCAGTCGGCGGCGACGTGGTCGATCGAGCATGCCTCGCCGCAGCCGCCGCACTGGGCCACGTCCGTGTCGGTGTCGACCTCGCAGCCATCGGCGCGCTTGTCCCCGTTGCAGTCGGCCCACATGCCCTCGCAGATGCCGCCCTCGCACGAGCCACCGGCGCAGTCGGCGACGGCGTGGTCGGTCGAGCACGCATCGCCACAGCCGCCGCAGTGAGCCACGTCCGTGTCGGTGTCGACCTCACAGCCGTCGGCGCGCTTGTCCCCGTTGCAGTCGGCCCACGTGCCGTCGCAATCGCCGCCCTCGCACGAGCCACCGGCGCAGTCGGCGACGATGTGGTCGGTCGAGCACGCGTCGCCGCAGCCGCCGCAATGAGCCACGTCCGTGTCGGTGTCGACCTCGCAGCCGTCGGCGCGCTTGTCCCCGTTGCAGTCGGCCCACGGATCGTCGCAGGCTCCAGCGTCTGCGGCGGCGCCCGAGTCGACCTCTCCATCGACGCTCGCGTCTGCGGCGGCGCCCGAGTCGACCTCTCCATCGACGCTCGCGTCTGCGGCGGCGCCCGAGTCGACCTCTCCATCGACGCCTGCGTCCGCGGGAGCTTCAGGCCTCGAACTGCTGCATGCAGCGACCAGGACGATCGACGTTGCGTGGGCCAGCAGCCGGGATCTCCGCGACATCGCGATGTGTCCTCCTCGCCTGGACAGCGTCCCGAAACCCCGCCCGGGGGCATCCCCGGTGCGAAGCCGCTCGGCGACGCTCCGCCCAGCGGCAAGCCTATCAGGAACACTCCATCGGTGTCCCCCGTGGGGCGTAGTCATTCGCGCGACCCCGCTCGTGGTGGTCGCAGAGCACGTCGCGAACGACGATCATTCGCGCGGCGATGGCAGGGTCGCGAGTGCTTCCGCGACGCGCCGCTCTTCGGCGGTCGCTCCGAGCAGCCGCCACTGGTCCAGCGCGATGCGGTAGCTTCGCGCGGCCAGGTCCCGCTGCCCGAGCGCGGCGAGGCGATCGCCACAGCGGGTCGTGGCGTGGGCCAGATCGAGGTCGGCGACTCCGGTCTGCCGGAAGAGCTCCTCGGCGCAGTGGAGGTGGTGCTGCGTGGAGCTCCACCGCTCCTCCATCGCTCCGCAGCGCGCGAGGCACCCGTGGACCAGGGCCTGGAAGACGGGTTCGCGCTGGAGCTCGACCTTGCGCCGGCAGTCGTCGAGGAGCCGGGTCGCCTCGACGATCTCGCCACGCTCGATCAGGACCTGCGCGAGGTTGAACTCTCCCATGAGGGCATGGGGATCGCCGAGGGGGGCCAGCTCCTCCCAGACCGAGCGGTAGAATGCCTCGGCGCTCGGCAGGTCCGACCGCAGGCGCGCGACCTCGCCCAGCGAGTTCGTCGCGTGCGCGCGGTCGACGCGCGAGCCCAGCGCGGAGAAGCGCTCGACGGCCTCCGAGGCCAGGCGCCCTGCGGCGTCGAGGTCCCCGGCCATGAAGGCGAGCTGGCTCGCCAGCGAGAGGCAGCGACCCGCCTCGAGCGGGTCACCAGCCAGCTCGTAGAGAGAGCGCGCGCGCTCGATGGTCCGGCGGCCCACTTCGTGCTGGCCGAGCCGGCGGAGTGCATAGGCGAGGGTCGACAGGCACGCGGCCATCAGGTCCGGCTCGGTGCGCTCGTCCAGACGGGCCTCCAGCACCTGGAGCTGTTCGCGCGCCTGCTCGAGACGGCCCATGCCGATCCGTGCCTTGGCCTGCGCCACCGTCGCGACGGCCGCGAGCGACATCATCCCTTTCCTCTGGGCGAGCTCGCTCGCGCGGCCGGCGACGACCTCCGCCTCGTCGGCGCGGCGCAGCCGATCGAGGATCAGAGCCTGGACCGTCCATCCCTCGGCCCAGCGGACGTCGTCCTGGGCGACGCCCAGTCCCTCGAGGACGGTGCGCCTCTGCGCCAGGAGCTCCAGCGCGAGGTGGAAGTCGTTCGCCCGCCACCGCGCCTCGGCCGCCGTCAGGAGGGGAGCGATCGCCTGGCCGGCGACGCCTGCTGCAATGGCGTGGCGCGCGACGCGCTCGGCGTCTTGCCCGCTCCCGTGCTCCTCCAGCATCGAGGCACACGAGAGGTGCTGGTCCGCCGATCGCCCCGCCTCGCGGGCGATCCGCAGCAGGCTCTCCCGGAGCATCCCGTGTACGAACGACCAGCCGTGGTGCGAGCCCGCGCCCCCGCCGTCGTCCCTGCCGATGGGACGCGCGAGCCGCTGCCCGAGGAGCGCCTCGAGGAGCCGGGCGGACGGTGCCGCGCCCAGGCGCTGGCAGGCGAGGCGCCACTCGCGATCGTCGACGTCCTGTCCCAGGCAAGCGGCGATCTCGAGCGCGATGCGATCCGTCCCCGGGAGGGTGGCGAGCAGCTTCTCGATCCTCGCGCCCCAGATGGAGTGCAGGTCGTCGGGCAGTTCCTCGGTCGCGCCTTCCCGGAGACGAAAGCCGAGGGCGTCGGGCTCGAGGAGCCCTCGGTCGATCCAGTCTCCCACGAGCTGGACGGCGAACAGAGGGTTACCGGCTGCGCGCTCGGCGACCTGCGCGGCGACGCCGCCCTCGAGGCGCAACAGATCGTACACCAGCCTGTGCGTCTCGGCGCGAGGCAGGGGCTCGATGGCGAGCGCCGTCGCTCCCGGTGACGCGAGGAGCGCATCGATCCGCGTGGACTCGGTGCGCTCGGCGAGCGCCTCCTCCCGCACCGTGAGGACGAGGAGGCTCGGGGTGCGAGGCGCCAGCGTGAGCACGTGCTCCGCGAACCCGATCGCCTCCGCGCCCCACTGCGCGTCGTCCAGCCACAGGATCGTGGGGCGATCGCGCCCCAGCCAGCCCAGGAGGCTCGCGAGCCGGGCGTAGACGTCGGCGGGGCCGCCGAAGCGCACGAGCGGCTCGCCCTCGGCCGAGCTCGGCATGCACAGCTCCGCCACCGCCCGGGCTGCGTCGTCCTGCTCGACGCCGAGCTCGCCGAGGAGACGTCGAATGCGCCCCAGCGCCTCGGGTCGGGAAAGGCCCAGCACGCGCAGCTCCCGCGCGAGCATCGCCCGCAACCCGTCGGCCGCCCCGCCCGTCGGACCGTGCACCGCGCGCAACGGCAGGGCAGCCCCCAGCTCGTGCGCTCGCTCGCACAGCCACTGGGCCAGACGGCTCTTGCCCACGCCGGCAGGTCCGCGCAGGACGGCGGCGGCCGCTTCCCGGCGCTGGTGGACGCCGGCGAGCATCTCCCAGAGCCGGTCGCGCTCGACGTCGCGATCCACGAGCGGGACCGGTCGCAGCCCATACAGGCCGAGCCCCGGGCCCTCGATCCCGGCGGAAGGCCGCCGTTCGCGGTCCGCTGCTTCCCGGGCCGGGAAGACGGCCTGGGGTGGTCTGGCGAGCTCGGGCGATCGAGCCGCGGCGGGCGGCGCGGCGGCGCTCGGCAAGGGTGCCCCGAGGCGGAGCACGCTGCCGACGTCTTCGGTCGGCGCGTCGGGTTCCGCCGCGGTCTCGATCCCGGGTGCCTTCGTCGCGATCGGGGGAGCGAGCTCGAGGAGGGCGGCGGCGGCGTCGGCCGCAAACGCGAAGCGATCACGGGGGCGCTTGGCGAGGAGCTTGCGCAGCCAGGCTCCGAGGCCCTCGGGGAGGTCGGGGCTCGCTGCAAGCTCCGGGGCAGGCTCGAGGAGGTGCTTCGCGGCCATGTCGACCATCGTGTCGCCCTCGAACGGCAGGCGGCCGGTCGCCATCAGGAACGCCATGCAGCCCAGCGAGTACAGGTCGGTCCAGGGCCCGCAGTCGCGCCAGGCGCCGGTGAGCCGCTCGGGCGCCATGAACGCCGGCGTGCCGGCCACCCGTTGGCCGTCTTGGTCGATCCCCTGCACCCGCGCCAGGCCGAAGTCCGCGAGCTTCGGGACGACGGTGCCCTTCGGGCCCGCGAAGCAGAGGACGTTCGCCGGCTTGACGTCGAAGTGCAGGAGACCGCGTGCGTGCGCGTGCGCCAGGCCGTCGAGCAGGGCGAGGAGGAGCGCACGCAGCGCGGCCCATCCCGTCTGTTGCCCGCGGACGGAACCGCGGTCCGCGGGCTCCATGATCAGGAAGGGGCTGCCCTCGACCAGCCTTCCCTCCGACGCGCGCGCGGCCTCGACCCCCACGACGCCGTGGTCATGCACGGTGACGATGCAAGGATGATCGAGGGAGGCAACGGCCCGGACCTCGGCGGCGAAACCCTCGACGGCCTGCGGCTGGCGGGCGCTCGCGTGCGTCAGAACCTTGGCCGCGATGGGTAGACCGCGGTCGTGGTGGACGCCTCGCCAGACTTCGCCCATGCCGCCCCGACCGATGACCTCGTGGAGATCGAATGCTCCCAGGCGTAGCGCGCGGGGGTCGGTCGTCGCCATGCTGTCCGAGCATACGACTTGGGCGGGACTGAATGCAGCGCCGCCGACCGTGAGGGCGAAGTGCGGACAAAACGGGCGGCGAGGAGAGCCAGCGCCGGAGCATCGGTATCACGACATCGTTCCCGGGCCGAGCTCCGAGGTCGAGTTGGGCAGGTCCGATGCGCACCTTCGCGCGCAATCGCGCAGACGTTAGCGCAGGCCCACCCCGGTTCCGAAGGGCAGGGCCGACGCGGCGTGCGGCCGGCCACGGATCGCCGGCGGTCGGGCCCAGCAGCGACGTCGGGGCTCATTCAGCAGGTGGTGTCGCAGTCCCCGCTGCAGTCGCAGTTCGTGCACTCCACGAACGGGTTGCAGATGCCTTCGCTCAGGCAGGCGTCCATCAGATCGCTGATCCTCATCGCAGCAGGACTGTACCTACCTCCGACGGTGAGGGGTTAGGGGTTAGGTGCTGACGAGCAGTTGTGCTTCCACCACAGCGGTGCGGGATCTCCACTACTATCGGCATGCCGATGATGTGACGAGGGGCTGGCGCTCGGGACCGCGGCCGAGCAGGCGCTCCTCGCCTACTCCTGGCCCGGAAACGTGCGCGAGCTGCGAAACGCCATGGAGCGCGCCGCCCTGCTGTGCGGCGGCGGCGAGATCGGCCCCGAGCACCTCCCGGATCGCGTGCGGCTAGGCGCCGCGGCCGGTGCCCCGGGTGCCGCCGGTCGTCCCTCCGACTCGCCCGCCGCCTGGGACGCTGCACGCGCGGAGAAGCGGGCGCTCGAGCGGACCCTCATCGTGGAGGCGCTCGAGGCATGCGGCGGCAACCAGACCCGCGCGGCCGAGCGGCTGGGGATCTCTCGGCGGACGATGGTGTCGCGCCTCGGGGAGTTCGGGATCGGCCGCAAGCGGGGGCCCATGACCTGATCCGCGCTGGCGGCTCGGTCGGCGCGGACATGCTCACCACGCGGTCGGGAGCCGCGACGCGTCGACGTGGGTCGCAGTTCGCTGCGTCACTCCGGATAGGTCACGACGAAGCTCGCGGGGATTCCGCCGGGCCTGGGCCTGGGCCTCGGCTGGTCGACGGGGCGCGCGGCCTCGAAGAAGGGGGCCGCCAACACGAGGGCGACGAGCTCGTGCTCCAGGTAGTCGCCGGCGAGGATCCGGACAGACGAGGCATCGCCGTCGACCTCGACCACCCACACGGAGACCGGCGCGAGCAGATCGAGGGCGAGCGCCTCCTCGAGCGTCATCTCGTGGACGAGATCAGGGAAGAACCGGTACAGCGTCCGCTCGGCGTCGTATTCCGGCGCCGCCGTCAGCGCGTTCGCGACTGGACCGCGTCGACGTTGCCTCGTGAGGCTCGTGACCACATAGTTGGGTGGTCATGACCATCAGACAGACGGGCGAGCGCAGGTGGAAGGTCGCCGACGCCAAGGCGAAACTGTCGGAGGTCCTCCACGAAGCGGCGCGACGGCCACAGGTGATCGCGAGCCGTGGCAGGGAGGTCGCGGTCGTCGTGAGCATGGAGCAGTACGCGGAGCTTCTGCGTTCACGCGGGCGACAAGCGCCGCGCGCGAGGTTGGCCGAGTTCCTGCGCTTCGCCGAGCAGCTTCGCGGGCGGGGCGGAGCGACCCTCATTCTTCCCCGACGCAGGGCGAGGCGGTCGCCGTTCTCTGACGAAGTCGGATGACGGATGTTCCTGGTCGACACGAACGTGGTCTCGGAGTTGCCCAAGCGGCGGCCTGATGTCGGCGTCATCGAGTGGTTCGGCACCCTCGATGCGCTCGTCCTGAGCGCCATCACCGTCGAGGAGCTATCGTTCGGCATCGAGCGGGCTCCCGGCGTCGTCGAACGGCGACGACGTGCTGTCGCGGGCGTAGGCGCGGATCACGCTCTCGGCTGCGAAGCGAACCGGTACGAACAGCAGCAGATCGTCCGCGCTGATCGCCGGCCCGAGCGCCTCGGCAGGCAGAACGGACGGCATCGACAGAAGAGCAGGAGGATTCCACCCGCCAAGCGCGCATTCCCAGATCATGTCCGAGTCGGCGTCCGAGTCGGCGTCGCCATCCGAGTCGCCGTCGGCATCGGCGCCATCATCGGGCGCATCGGTCCTGTCGGCGCCGCAGGCTGCTCCCGTCAGGGCGAGCACGAGACAAACCGAGAGACCTGGCGACCCGCCAGAGTCGATGAGCCCATCCTAGCTCCGTGCCGGGGTCGCGCACCGCGAGAGCGATTCCGGTCCCGGCTCCCACGACGACAGCGCCCGTGACCACCCAGAAGATCGGGCTCGAGAGGATGCTGAAGGTCGCTGCCCGACGCAGGACCAGTCTCGCCGTCGGTCCGAGCCGGGAGGAGCGCGGGCCTGACGGCGTTCTGGCCGAGCGATCCCCGAGCGCGTGCTAGGATCACCTCATGTTGGCGGTGGCTACGGACCCGCCCGATTCTGTCCTGCGGCTGTTCTGGGACGTCGACCCCAGCACCGTCGACATCGACCGGCACCGCGATTACGTGATCGAGAGGGTAATGGCTCGCGGGGGGTGGAGCGCCATGTGCTGGCTCAGGAGGGTGTACGCAAAGGAGGCGCTGGCCGACTTCCTTCAGCGCCGTGGAGCCTCGAGGCTCGCTCCCCGCGACCTGGCATACTGGGCCCTGATTGCCGGTCTGGACGTTCCCATTCCGCGCGGTGGAGGGCGTCCCGCGTGGGCCGGGTGACGGCCGGAATCACGCCCGAGCAGCGGTCGGCGCTGCAGTGGCTCGCGAGCTTCACCGACCCATCGACGTACCTTGCCGGGGGAGTCGCCGTCGCCATACGGCTCGGTCACCGTCTGTCACGCGATCTCGACCTGTTCACTCCCAGTGGAGATCCCGCCACCCTCGCGGACTCGATCGTCCAGTCGGGAGCCCCAGCGCAAATCATCTCTCGAGGGCCGGGCACGCTGCACCTCGAGGTCGAGGGAATCCCCGCGAGCATCCTCCGGTACGCCTATCCGCTCCTCTCGGAGCCCGAGCAAGTCGCCGACCTTCCGGTTCCCGTGGCCTCGATCGACGACCTGATCTGCATGAAGCTGTCGGCGATCGGCGGCCGCGGCGCGCGCAAGGACTTCTGGGACCTGCACGCCCTCGTCAGTGCCACCGGTCGCGGCCTCGGGCCTGCGCTCGCCGCGTTCCAGCGGAAGTACGCTTCGGAAGACGTCGGGCACGTCGTGCGCAGTCTCGTGTACTTTGCCGACGCCGAGGCCGAGCCGATGACCGCAGGCCTGACGGAGCTGCACTGGTCGCGAATACGGTCGGATCTCGAAGCCTGGGTCCGAGACCTGTGACCGTGAGGCAGGGCAGCACGAGGAGAGCGGCTCTCCCCATCATCGCTCCCTGGTGAGCGTCATCTGCACGCCGTTCGTCCCGTCGATCGCCGGCTCGACGCCGGGGTCGTACAGGGGGACGCCGGCCACGACTCCAGCCGCGATCGCGATGCCGGCGGCGGCAATCCAGAAGACGGGGTTGAACGACGCTGCGAGACCGAACCCGAGAATCAGCCCCGCGACGTGGCCGTCAGCGCGGCTCGGGTCATGGGCCCCCGCTTGCGGCCGATCCCGAGCTCCGCGAGGCGCGACACCATCGTCCGGCGCGAGATCCCCAGCCGCTCGGCCGCGCGGGTCTGGTTGCCGGCGCATGCCTCGAGCGCCTCCAGGATGAGGGTCCGCTCGGCCGCGGGCCCCAGGGCGAGCCGCCCGCCGCCACCGAGGTCACCCAGGAATCGGCGAGCGAGGGCCATGATGTCGCGCGAGCGCTCGCGCAGCGGCGGAATGGCAACGATGGCGCCGCCCAGACGGAAGTAGAGGTCCTCGCGGAAGAGGCCCTTCTTCGCCGCGGCCTCCACCTCGGGCTCGGGATGGTCGCGACCGCCTCTCCTGCCACGGCCGCGAGAGCTGCGATGGATCCTCCAGATGCGTCCCGGGCGAGCCACCCTGCGACCCCACGAGCTCTGCAGCGAGCACGACGATCTTTGAATCGGGGTCATCGACACCCGACAGACGCTGCCGGTTCGGATGGTCAGCCCTGCTCGCCGCGCTCGGAGGATCTCACGGAGGAAGCGCTGGTCGGCGTCTGGCGGCGCACGGACCCGGGCGACACGGACAAGGGCAAGGAGTACCTGGCCGGCGGCCCGGGCTTCCTCGGCAACTTCGATGCGGGTCCGTTCGACCGCGCGGACTCGTTCGTCTGGGCGCTCGACGGCGACCTGGTGACCGAGACGCGTGCTTCCGGCGACGTCTTCCACGAGCGAGTCGTGTCCTTCGACGGCTGCGACATGGTGCAGCGGCGGGAGGAGGACGGCCGCGACCGGAACTGGTCGCATCCGTGACTGCAACCGTCTCTGACTCGGAACGGGAGCTGTGTCGTCCCTGCATCCGAGTCACGCGTCGTACGTGTCCCGGCGCCGGAAGCGCTGCCCGACTCGGCGCTGCGGTCGTCGAGGCAGAGAGAAGGGACACACCAAATCAGCGCCTGAAGTCGGCCGCGAACTGCCGCCGCGGCCGGCGGCCTGCAGCCGCTACTCGCTGCCGCCCGCGCCGGCGTCGGCGGGGCCGGCGTCGGGCCCGGTGCGCGGAGGTGTGCCGATCACGTGCTCGCGGAAATCGAGGGCGCGGGCGGGGGTGGCTCCGGCGGGACCCGGTGATGCGGTCAGGAAGAGCCGGATCGAGCCGCCGGTGAGCTGTTCGATGCGGTCGTCCTGCTCGTCTCCGTCGAGCCGCGCGATCAACGCGCGTGGGGGCCCGGCCAGCGTCGCCGTCAGGCTCCGATCGATTGGCCCGAGCCCGCGCGCGTTGCCCGGGCAGACGACCGTCCCACCGCCGTCGTCGTGGTGAACGATCGCGTCGAGGCGGCCGTCGCCATTGACGTCCTCGAGGCCGAGGCGGTCCGGCCACGCGAGGATGGGAGTGCGGCCGCGAAGCCGGAACTGACGGCCCGTCCGCTCGAACCAGCGGAGCTCGCCCTCGGGGTGCTCCTCGAGCCAGGGGTTTCCCATGTGGGCGACGACGAGCTCGCGGTGGGCGTCGCCGTCGATGTCGCCGGCGTCGATCCCCACGCAGGTGGACCCGACGAGCCGCAGCGGGGCAAGGAACTGCCCGCCCGGTTGGCCACGCGCCCACCACGTGTCTCCCCCACGCGGCCCCAACCGCTCGTTCATGAACATCGCGCAGAGGAGGAGATCGGCAGCTCCGTCCTCGTCGATGTCGACGACCCTCGGGTGGCCGAGAACGAGGATCAGCCCCTCGGGAGGGTACACGACGAAGCGAGTTCGCTCGGTCGCGCGGCCGTCCTCGGTGAGCCAGATCACGCGGACGTCGGTCGGAAAGAAGTCGTGGTCGCACAGGACGACGATCTCGCTCGCCACCGGTCCCCCGAGGTCGACGATCCGGAAGGACGAGACCTCGCCGTCGCAGACCTTCACGACCTCGCCCTGGCTCGGCGCGGCTTCCTCCGCCGGTGGGGTCTGCGCCGCCGCGTCGCGCGCGGAGGCGCCCGCGTCTGCGAGGGCGACGACTGCCGGCGGCGGCGCGGGCGCCTTCGCCGGTCGCCCGACCGGCGTGACGCTCTTCGCCGGCGCCGTGGCGACGGCGCGGGGACGCCTTGCCGGGGCCCGCGGTCTCGGCGCCGGCGCGAGCCACGCACCCGCGGCGCGAGCCACGCGGCCAACGAGCGCCGGAAGGCCCGGGTGCCGCTGCGGCGACTGGGCGAGCGCAGAGGACAGAGGCCCCCGCAGGGCGAATCCGAGGACGAGAAGAGTGCCGATCGCGCAGACGACCGACATCCCCGCCGTGCTCTCGAGGAATCCGGCCGACGAGTCCAGCTTCTTGAAGACACCCAGGAAGGCCTTCGCCAGCAGTGCGGGAAGGACGAGCACCGTCGTCGAAGCCACCGCGATCGCGAGCCCTCTGCCCCAGGCCGCCTCGGCGGTCAGGAAAGCAAGCGTTCCCGCGAGACCAACGGTCCCGAGCCCCAGGAGCCACCGGACGAGCCGCTTCACCCGCGCGCACGATAGCAAAACCCATTGACAGCAGACATGCCGTGGCTTAACAGGAGTCATTAACTGACCGGAAGTCAGAAATGGGCACGGCCGAGCGACGAAAGCGCGAGCGGGGAGAGAGGCAGAGGCGGATCCTCGATGCCGCGCGGGCGGTGTTCTCGGCCAGAGGGCTCGAGGCCGCCACCATGGACGACGTCGCCGCGCGCGCCGAGCTCTCCAAGGGCGCCCTCTACCTGTACTTCACGAACAAGGACGATCTGCTCGCCGCGATCCTGATCGCGCCGCTCGACGAGCTGGTGGCGCGGTTCGAGGACGAGGACGGGGCGCCCTCGACCGGCGCGGCTCGTGTCCAGCGCCTCCTCGGTCTCCACGTCGATTTCATCCGGAAGAACCTCGACCTCCTGCGCCTTGCCTTCCGGACGCAGTGCCAGAAGGCACTGGCTGAGCCTCCCTCGTCGCCGCTCGTCGTGCGAGAACGACGGCGGCGGCTCATCGACGCCTACGCGCGGGCGATCGAAGAGGGACGTCGCGACGGATCGATCCGCCGATCGCTGGACGCCCAGGCGGTGGCGACCCATCTGTGGGCGGCCGTCTTTGGAGTGGCGCTCCTCGCGATCGACGATCCGGACACCAAACAGAGGCTCGACTCGGTCATCGGCTCGATCCTCGACGTCGCCGCCCGCGGGCTCGCCGCCGACTCGCAACAGACCCAGGCCGCTGCCCGCCGCAGGAGCTCCCGGTGAGGACGCTCGTCGTTGCGGCCTGCATCGGCCTCGTCGCGTGCAACCCGTACGGCCGCACCGTGCGCCAGCCGATCCCGAGGCTCCCGGCGCGTTCCGTCCGCGCCGCAGAGCCTGGCGGCGCACCGCCGGCTGCGCGTCGAGACGCCTGGTGGCGGACGTTCGGCGAGCCCGCGCTGTCGGCTGCCGTCGAAGCGGCGCTGGGATCGAACCTCCAGGTACGCGCCGCATGGGCCAGGGTCGCGCAGGCGGAGGCACTCGGCACCCAGGCGCGGTCGGGGCTGTGGCCCCAGATCACCGCTCAGGCCGACGCCTCGCGCCGCCGCAGCATCCTCGTGCTCCCGAGCTTCACCGATCCGGATGGCCCCGAGACCGTCCGCGCGCTCGAGAGCGACACCTTCTCGCTCTCCCTGCCGGTCAGCTACGAGGTCGATGTCTTCGGCCGCACGATCGCGCAGGGACGAGGCGCGGACGCGGACGAGGCGGCGCTCAGGGACGAAGTCGAGGCCGTCGCGATCACGGTCGCCGCGAGCACCGTCGAGGCATACCTCACCGCCGTCTACCAGCGCGCGCTGCGGACTCTGCTCGACGACCAGCTCCAGACGAGCGAGACCTACCGCGAGCTCGTCGAGCTCCGCTTCCGCGAGGGCCTCGGTGCCGCGCTCGACGCCTACAACCAGCGCGCGCAGGTCGAGGGCGTGCGCGCACAGCTCGCGCAATCCGTCGCCCAGGAAGCGGTCGCGCTGCGGCAGCTCGCGCTCCTCGTCGGCCAGGCGAGCCCCGACGGGCTCGTCCCCGACGGCGCGACGACCCTGCCCGAGGTCGGTCCGCTGCCGGACCTCGGGGTTCCCGCGCGGCTCCTCGAGCGCCGCCCCGACGTCCGCGCCGCCCGGCGTCGCGTCGAGGCGGCCGACGAGCGCGTCGCGGCTGCCTTCGCTGACCGGTTCCCGCGGGTCCTCCTCTCCGGTTCCGCGGGCCTGTCCTCGAACGAGATCGACACGCTCTTCGATCGGTTCGTCTACACGGTCGGCGGCTCGCTGCAGTTCCCGGCGTGGGACGGCGATCGGCGCCGCGCCGCGGTCTCGCAGAACAGGGCGATCGTCTGGGAGCGCACCGAGCAGCTCGCCCAGACATGGCTCACCGCGATCCACGAGGTCCAGAGCGCGCTCGTCCAGGAGCAGCAGCAGCGCCGTCAGCTCGTCGCGCTCCGGGACCGCGTCGTCTCGACGCGCGCCGCCCTGGAGGAGGCCCGCCAGCGCTACGCCGCGGGTCTGTTGCCCGACTACCTCAACGTGCTGCAGGCGCTCAACGCGGCGCAGCAGGCCGAGCAGCAGGTCCTGGCCGGCTCGAGACAGCTCCTCTCCTACCGCACGCAGCTTTTCCGGGCGCTCGGCGGCGATCTGCACCCGCCCGAGGCCGAGGCGCCCGAGGAATGACGATGGCGAGACGCATCCTGAGAGCCCTCCTGCCGCTCCTCGCCCTCGGCGTCGGGCTGGCGGTCTTCATCGGCCTCGTGCGGAGCCGCCCCTCGGCCGAGCGGGCCGCGCGCCCGAGCCTCGGGGCTCCCGTGCGCGTGCTGTCGGCGAAGGCCGCGGATCACCCGCTCGCGATCCAGGCGCAGGGCCAGGTCATCCCCGCCCGGCAGGTGGTCCTGGCCGCCGAGCTGACCGGTCGCGTGATCTGGCAGAACCCGGAGCTCGTCCCCGGAGGGATCCTCCGCGAGGGCGATCTCCTGGCCCGGATCGACCCGCGCGACTTCCGCACCGCTCTCGAGCGCGAGCACGCAACGCTCGAGACGAACCGCGTGCTCGTCCAGACCGAGGAACGCCGCCGCGCGGTCGCGGAGAGGGAGTGGCAGCTCATGGAGCGCGAGGGGGTCTCGGCCAGCGCGGAGGGCCGGTCGCTCTCCCTGCGCGAGCCCCAGCTCCGCTCCGCCCAGGCCACGGTGGCCGCGAGCCAGGCGCAGCTCTCTCAGGCACGGCTTACCCTGAGCCGGACCACGCTCAGGGCGCCGTTCAACGCGACCGTCCTCGACAGGTCGGTCGAGCTCGGGCAGCTCGTCGGTCCCTCCGTGCGGCTCGCGACCCTGGTCGGCACCGACGACTTCTGGGTACAGGTCGCGCTGCCGCTCGAGGCCCTGAGCTCGATCCGCGTCGGCGAAGACGGCTCGACCGCTCGCGTCGTCCAGGTCGTGGGCGAGCGGACGATCGAACGGACGGGCCACGTCGTGCGGCTGCTCAAGGACCTCGATCCGGCGGGCCGGATGGCCCGCGTCCTCGTCGAGATCGACGACCCCCTCGGGCTCGAGCTCGATCCCGAGGCACGTGGACTGCCGCTCCTCCTCGGCGCCTCCGTGCGCGTCGGCATCGACGCGGGCGTCGCCAGGAGCGTCTTCGAGATCCCGAGGGCGGCGCTGCGCGACGGCGACGTCGCCTGGATCGTGCACGACGGCCGGCTCGCGGTCAGACCCGTCCGGATCGCGTGGCGTCGCGAGGACACGGTGCTGGTTGCGTCGGGCCTCGCCGACGGCGATCTCGTGATCGTCTCGCCCTTCGCCGGCGCCGTTCAGGGCATGGCGGTGCGGGTCGTCGAGGACGGCAATGGCGTGACCCCGCGGGGCACGCGTGCGGCTCGGAAGCCATGAGCGACGCTTCCCCGCACCGGGGGCTGCTCGCCGCGATGGCGAAGAACCCCGTCGCCGCCAACATCGTGATCGCGGTGATCCTGGTGGGCGGCCTGTTCATGTTCCCGCGGGTCCGCCAGGAGGTCTTTCCCGAGGTCGATCTCGAGCTCGTCATGATCCAGGTCGGCTACCCCGGCGCGAGCCCCGCGGAGGTCGAGCAGGGAGTGTTGCTGGTGCTCGAGGAGGCGGTGCGCGGCCTCGACGGCGTCAAGGAGGTCCGCTCGACCGCGAGCGAGGGGGTCGGCGTCGTCGCGGTCGAGCTGCTCCGGGGCTCCAACGGCGAGAAGGCGCTGTCCGACGTGCAGGCCGCCGTGGGCCGCATCGCATCGTTCCCGGAGGACGTCGAGCGCCCGGTCGTCAGCCTCGCGGCGATGCGGGGCGAGGCGATCTCGCTCGTGATCTACGGCGACTCGGACGAGGCGTCGCTCCGAGCGCTCGCCGAGAAGGTACGCGACGATCTCCTGCAGGATCCACGCATCACGACCGTCGAGGTGGCGGGCGTCCGGCCGCTCGAGATCCACGTCGAGGTGCCCGAGGAGAAGCTGCGCGCGTTCGGGCTCAGGCTCGACGACGTCGCGAGGGCCGTCCACGAGGCGTCGGTCGAGATCCCGGGAGGCGCCGTCAAGACGCGGGCGGGCGAGATCCTCCTGCGTACTGCCGAACGGCGAATGACCTCCGCGGAGTTCGGCGAGATCGTGGTCCGCAGCCGGCCCGACGGCTCGGTCGTGAGGGTCCGCGACGTCGCGACGGTCCGGGATGGCTTCTCCGAGATCGATCAGTTCGCGACGTTCGACGGAAAGCCCGCGGCGATGGTCAAGGTCTTCCGGGTGGGCGACCAGAAGCCGCTCGACATCGCCGAGGCGGTGCTCGGCTACGCGCGCGCCCACGCGGGAGACCTGCCGCCCGGCATCCGGCTCGCGCCCTGGAACGACCGCTCGGAGATCTACGCTCAGCGCGTCGACCTGTTGCGGCGAAACGGCATCCAGAGCCTGGTGCTGGTGATGCTGACCCTCGTCCTGTTCCTCGACGTCCGCCTCGCGTTCTGGGTCACGATCGGCATCCCGACCGCTTTTCTGGGGACGATCCTCTTCCTTCCGGCGACGGACGTGACGATCAACATGATCTCGCTCTTCGCCTTCATCCTGACCCTGGGGATCGTCGTGGACGACGCGATCGTCGTCTCGGAGGCGGTCCACTTCCACCGCGAGAAGGGCCTGAGCCGCCTCGACGCCGCGATCGCCGGGGTGCGCGAGGTGGCGATTCCCGTCGTCTTCTCGGTGCTGACGACGATCGTCGCGTTCGTCCCGCTGATGTTCGTTCCCGGCACGATGGGCAAGTTCTTCTTCCACATCCCGGTCATCGTGATCACGGTGCTCGTCATCTCGCTCTGCGAGTCGCTCCTGATCCTGCCGGCGCACCTGGCCCACGGGCGCGACCGTCCGCCCTGGGGACTGTTGCGCGCGATCCGCTGGGTCCAGGACCGCTTCCAGGGTTGGCTGGAGCGAGTGATCCGGAAGGTCTACGTCCCGCTCGTCGCCCGTGCGATCCGGCGTCGGTTCCTGACCGTTGCGATCGGGATCGCGCTCCTCCTCTCGGTGGCCGGGCTCGTCGCCGGCGGAAGGATCGAGTTCACCTTCATGCCCCGCATCGACAGCGACATCGTGAGGGCGACGCTGACGATGCCGTTCGGAGCCGCCGTCGAGGAGACCGAGGCCGTGCGGGCGCGCCTCGAGCGGGCCGCGCTCGATCTCTCGGAGGAGATGGGCGCCGGCGCGAAGGTCCGGCGGGGGCTGTTCTCGATGGTGGGCTCGACGGGGTCGACCGGCGGCGGCCGCCCCGGTGCGGCGGCGAGCTCCGCGGGGAGCCACCTCGCGGAGGTCGCGCTCCAGCTCGTGCCGTCGGACCAGAGGCCTTTCACCGCTCGCGAGCTCGCGGATCGCTGGCGCGAGCGCGCGGGCGACGTGGCCGGCGTCGAGTCGCTGGTCTTCGACCACTCGACCGGCGGCGGGAGCGGGCAACCCGTCGACTTCGAGCTGTCGCACCGTGACCTCGAGACGCTCGAGGCCGCCGCCGCCGACCTCGCCGGGCACCTCGGGCAGTACCAGGGGGTGCGCGACGTCGAGGACGGCGTTCAGGCCGGAAAGGTCCAGCTCGACTTCCGGCTCCGCGCCGAGGCTCGCGCGCTGGGGATCACCGAGTCGGATCTGGGGCGCCAGCTCCGCAACGCGTTCTTCGGGGCCGAGGCGCTGCGCATGCAGCGCGGGCGCGACGAGGTCCGCGTCTACGTCCGCCGCCCCAGGGCGGAGCGCGAGTCCCTCGCGACCGTCGAGGAGCTGGTGCTCCGCACGCCGAGCGGCGGCGAGGTCGCGCTGCGAGAGGCAGCGGACGTCACGCCGGGCCGCTCGTACACGAAGATCCAGCGTGTCGACGGCCGCAGGGCCGTGCACGTCACCTCCGACGTGGGCGAGGGCGCCAACGCCAACCGTGTGGTCGCCGACGTGCGTCGCGACGTCGAGCCCGGCTTGGTCGCGCGCTACCCCGGGCTCGGGGTGCGGCTCGGCGGCATGCAGCAGGCGCAGCAGGAGTCGCTGTCGGCCCTGGGGTCGGGGCTCCTCATCGCGCTCGTCGTCATGTTCGGGATGATGGCGATCCCGTTCAAGAGCTACGTCCAGCCCCTGATCATCATGACCGCCATCCCCTTCAGCTTCGTCGGGGCAATCCTCGGGCACCTCCTGCTCGGCTACGACCTGAGCCTGATGAGCGCGATGGGGATGGTCGCCCTCGCGGGTGTCGCGGTGAACGACGCGATCGTGCTGGTCGACGCGATCAACGAGCTCCGCCGCGGGGGAACGGGTCTTTACGAGGCGGTCACGCAGGCAGGAGCGCGCCGCCTCCGTCCGGTCATGCTCACGTCGCTGACGACCTTCTTCGGCCTCGTCCCGATCATCCTCGAGCCCTCGGTGCAGGCCCGCTTCCTGATCCCGATGGCCATCAGCCTCGGGATCGGCGTCTTGTTCTGCACGTTCACGACGCTCCTCATCGTCCCGGCGCTCGTCGTGATCCTCGAGGACGCGCTGGCGCTCGGGCGGCGCGTCCGGGACTTCGTCGTGGGTCCCGTCGCCGGAGAGCCGACGTGAGGTGGTACTGTCACCGGGATGTCGGCAGAGACGACGTTCTTCGCCACGCAGTCGGGGTTTCGCCGATGGCTCGAGAAGAATCACGACCGCGCGTCGGAGCTGTGGGTAGGGCTCCACAGGCGGGCGACCGGCAGACCGAGCATCACCTGGCCCGAGGCGGTCGACGAGGCGTTGTGCTTCGGCTGGATCGACGGCAAACGCGAGGGCATCGACGAGCGCAGCTACCGGATTCGCTTCACGCCGCGAAAGGCCGGCAGCAACTGGAGCGTCGTCAACATCGAGCGCGCGAAGCAGCTCATCGACCTCGGGTCGATGCAACCGGCCGGGCTTCGAGCCTTCGAGAAGCGGACGGCGGAGAAGGCGGCGGCCTATGCCTACGAGCAGAGGCACGGCTCGGTTCTCGACCCCGACGATCAGAAGCGGTTGCGAGCGAGCGACAAGGCGTGGGACTTCTTTCAGGCGCAGCCGCCCTGGTATCGCCGCACCGCCATCTACTGGGTCGTCAGCGCCAAGCGAGAGGAGACGAGAAGGAAGCGCCTCGCCACGCTGATCGAGGATTCGGCCGCCGGCCGCCCAATTGCGCCGCTCGCGCGAAAGGCGCCGACGAAAGCGCCGGCGAAGGCGAAGGCGAAGACGAAGGCGACGGACCCGGGGACACGCACCCGATCTCCAAGACGTAAGGCGACGGACCCGGGGACACGCACCCGATCTCCAAGACGTTGATTCGACTACTGTTCTGGCCACAACCGCGCGAATCGTTCCCGTCGAGCCGGGCTGGTGGACGAGGACCACGGGTCTGCTCGAGATGATGCTGGCGACCGACAGATCGCGCGGTTGTCCTCGAAAGCCGTTCGATATCGATGGGTTACGGACCGGGTGCGTGTCCCCGAGGCGACGGACCGGGTGCGTGTCCCCGAGGCGACGGACCGGGTGCGTGTCCCCGAGGCGACGGACCGGGTGCGTGTCCCCGAGGCGACGGACCGGGTGC
>JACPQR010000166.1 GCA_016190375.1 Deltaproteobacteria bacterium | reverse complement strand
GCGACCGGGAAGCGTCGGAGCCGGAACCGCGCTGGTTCGGTCAAGCCGTGAGCGGTGCGTGCAATCCGCTTTCCGGAATTGCCAGTTGCCTGTTGCCAATCGCCTGTTGCCTGTTCCGGATTCAAGCCTGCGATGGTCTGGGGCGGCGGCGCAAAACCCGGGACCGTGCAACGCACCCCCGCACATTCCTCGGCTCGCGAGGCCCTGCGGACCGTGGTAGCTTTGTCACGTGGCGCCCACCGCGTACGAGGAGGTGACCGTAGTGCCTCGGATCGCGATCAGGCTGCCGCTCCCTTTGCCGATTCCGGACGGGTTCGATCCGGCGAGACCGGAGAGCTGGCCCGTCGTGGCCGGGCGCCTCGAGTATGTCCACGGGTGCCTCCTGTACATGCCTCCATGCGGAGATCGCCAGCAGCAGACCGCGGCCGACGTCGTGACGGAGCTCAACCTCTGGTGTCGCCGGCATCCCGAGTACGTGGTGGGTGGTAACGAGGCGGGCATGCCCCTCGGTGGCGAGGTCAGAGCCGCCGAGGCGGCCGTGTGGAGGCGGGTCGATCTCGGCGAATCGGCGGGCGGTTTTCCCAGGACGGCACCGATCCTCGTCGCCGAGGTCGCTGGCAAGGACGAGGGACTGGACGATCTGGTCGAGAAGGCAGCGTGGTACTTCGGTCACGGGGTGAAGGTCGTGTGGATCCTCTTGCCGGAGACCAGGAGCCTCGTCGTGCTGACACCGCGAGGCCGCGTCGATCTCGGCATCGGGCAGGGGGTCGGCGCGCACGCTTCGTTGCCCGGCCTCGAGCCCCGGGTCGAGGATCTGTTCAGGCAGGCTTCCTGACCGCTCACCGGTTCTGCTGCGCGGCGGTGCAGGTGCGCTCCCCGACGCAGAGGCACGCCGCCGTGTCGATCATGTAGCAGTAGAACTGCTGGGTACCGGTGCCCTGTCCGTCCTCGATGGTGTACGCGCCGGAGATGACGCCGCACTCTGAGTCGCGCGACCACGACAGGGTGCACGTCCGGGGGTCGAAGGTGAAGGTCCGGCCGTCCCCTTCCCAGCTCCCGCCGGCGAGCGCGATCTGCGGGTCGATCCACGGCGCCATCGAGGAGCTGGGCATGGGGTCGCAACCCGGGTCGGGATTGCATCCGGCGGTGCCGGCGCACTCGAGGAACCACGTGCCCGAGACGCCGCCGCACGGGCCGGTGCTCTCGCAGGCGCCCTCGATGCAGCCCGACCCCTCGCCGCAGTCGCCGCAGGAGCCGCCGCAGCCGTCGTCCCCGCACTCGAGGTCCTCGCAGTCCGGCTCGCACTCGTCGAGATCCTCGGCGGCCTCGGCGAGCAGGTCGTGCACGGTCGCCGCGCCCTCGATCATCTGCTTCACGTCGCGGGCAGCGTTGTCGACGATGAGGCCCCGGACCGGATCGACGAGCGCTTCGTTGGCCATCTTCGCGCCCTCGGCGACGAAGCGACGCGCGTTCGGATCGTCGGCGTCGAGCGTCGCCCCGACCATCACGAGCATCGCCCCGATCTCGAGCTGGACCGAGGCGACGATCGCCGAGACCTGCACGAGCTCGGCCGCGGCGACGCCCGCGAAGACCTGGGCTGCGCCCATGATCGTCGCGGTCAGCGCGAAGAGGTACTTCCCGGCGGTCAGCGCCGCCTCCCCCGCCAGGCAGGGGCTCGCCCCGGGTGCGACGCGGACCGGCTCGTTGATCCAGGGTGGCATCCCGGCGGCCTCGTCGGGCGCCTCGCGAGCGAAGCGCTCGGCCGACGCCTCGAAGCACTCTTCGCCGAGCGCTTCCTCGTGCGTCCCCGCCGGAGCGGCCTGGGGCGCGAGACCCGCCGCGGCCGACACGACGATGCGGTCGGCGAGGGCCAGGGCTTCGGCGTCCACGAAGAGCTCGAAGCCATCGAGCGTGCCGATCGAGACCTCGGCGGCGGCGCCTGTCCTCACGGCGTCGACGGCCGTCGCGAGCCGCTCGAGGAGGCCCGTCAGGTCCTCGAGCGCCAGGACGATCTCCGGCGTTCCGAGCGGGTCGTCCGCGAGCGCCTCCACGAGCTCGCGAGCGTGGGAGACCTCCTCCCCGAGCACCGCGGCCGTGATGTCGCCCGGGGCGCGCGACACCACGAGGAGCTCGCTGATCGCGAGGTGGCCCACCGCGTTCGAGACCTCGGGCGAAGCGCCACCTGGATCCCGGATCGCCTCCACCTGCACGAGGCCGCTGACCGGCCCCACGCGGTCCGGATCGAAGAGCGGTGGAACGGGCGCGAGAAGGCTCGTGCCCGAAGCCTCGATTGCCGGCGAGGCCATGCTCGTGCCGGCGTCGTCGAAGAAGCGGACGCGGATCGGCGGATCGGCGTCGAGGCCCCTGCCGGTCAGCGCGATGAACGCCAGCGGGTCGGCCTCGTTCACCGCGAGCCGATCGAGCCGCGGGCCGCCGCCGTCGTCGCCGCCGCCGCAGGCAGCCACCAGGGCCACGGCCAGCACGCGAAGCTTCACTGGGGTCCTCCTAGGTCGTCGCCGGGGGGGCCGACCATGCAGCCAGGCTCGATCTCCGACCACGCGGCATCCGCGTCTGGCGGCATCGACAGGGACCAGACCTCGTCGGTCGACGAGCTCACGATCTCGGCGCCGACCACGATCATGCGCGAGCCGACCGGGTCCCAGGCGGCGGCGTGCCGAGAACGCCCCCACGGCGACAATCCCACGGGCGCGATCCGGGACCACACCGGTCCCTCGAGCTCGAAGGACAGGAGCCAGGCGTCGGAGCAGAAGCCTCCCTCGATGCAGCCGATGCCGCCGAAGAGCACCGCGCGCTGGCCGTCCGGGTCGATGACCAGGCTGTGCTCCCATCGCGGCCCCGGCGTGGGCTCGGGTGGCGCCAGCTCGACCCACCTCGGCTCGCCGCCGTCGGGCACCTCGAGCGCCCAGAGGTCGTCGAGCGTCGAGCCCGCGGAGTTGCGGCCCGCCGAGACGAGCATCCTCGACCCCGACGGATCCCAGACGGCCGCGTGGACGTAGCGGGCGACCGGCGGGACGCCGTCGGGCGCGAGGAGCGTCCAGGTGGGCGGGTCCGCCGCGAGGTCGAGCGCCCAGGCCTCGTTCCGCAGGTCCTTGCCCGCGCCCTCGCCTCGGCCGCCGAAGACGATCATCCGGCGGGTGGCCGGATCGAAGACCGCGGAGTGCGCCCACGTGGGCCCGGGTCCCGCGTTCGCCGCGACGACCTCGGACCAGCGCGGCCGGCCTCCCGGCTGGAACGCGAGCTCCCACAGGTCGTCGTACACGACCGCTGCGACGCCGCCGAACCCGATCATGCGGCTTCCCTCGTCGTCCCACACCGCCGAGTGGCGGCCGCGCCGCGGCGGCGGGTCGCCCTCCGGCTCGAGCACCGTCCAGCGTGCCGGGTCGCCGAGCGAGAGGGCCCAGACGTCGTTGCGGTAGCGATCGGCTCCGCCGGGCCCGTCGGCGCCGTCGTAGCCGCCGAACACCAGGAGCGCGGGCTCGTCGCCCGGAACGCGGACGACGGTGTGATCGCCGCGCGCGAGCCTCTCCGACGGCTCCGGCAGGTTCTCCCGATCAACGCACGTCGCCTCGAGCGAGCTGCAGCACCGATCGGCGGCGCAGTCGTGCGACAGGACGCACCCGAGGAGCTGGCCGCCGTCCGATCCGCCATCGCCAGGGGCGGCATCGCGCGAGACCTCCGCGTCGGGGCCGGCGTCGACCGGCGAGGCCGCGTCGTCCCGGCCGGCGTCGTCGCGACCAGCATCGCTGGACCCGGCGTCGCTCGCGGCGGCGTCGAGCCCTCCCGCATCGCCGGGCGCCGGAGCGCGCCGGGCGTGGCAGTAGCCGTCGTACCCGCAACGCTCGCCTGCTGGACAGGTGCCCTGGGGGCCGCACAGCCCTTCCGGCCGCCCCAGCGGATCCGCACCGCAACCGTTGAGGGCCAGGAGCAGCAGGATTCCGGGTCGAGGAGTGGACAGGCGGGTCATCTTATCAGACCAGGCCGAGCTCTCCGCGGCGGCTGCAACCCGAGCGCAGCGCCGGGCACGGCACTTGCTGCCAGCCAACCGTGAAAGGAGAAGCGCGATGATGGGCAAGGAAACGATGCGTCCGGGACGCTCGTCCACCGCGGTGCTGGCGCTCGGTCTCGCGATCGCGACGGGATGCGCGACTTCGAGCGCCCGCGAAGAGCCAACCACCTCCGGCCACCAGCAGATGACGGCCGCGATGTGTCCGATGAAGGTGCAGGGCGCGGCCGTGTCGGTCGTGGACTCCGAGGGCGGCGTGGCCCTCGTCTTCACGACGCGCACGGGCGACGTCGCCGACCTGAGGCGGAGAGTCCATCACATGGCCGACATGCACAACCGCCACCACGCCGAGGGCGGCGGGATGATGGGCGGCGGCGGGATGATGGGCGGCGGCGGGATGATGGGCGGCGGCGGGATGATGGGCATGCGCCACGAGGCGATGATCGCGTCAACCGCTTCCGTGGAAGAGCTCGAAGGCGGCGCGAGGCTAGTTCTCACGCCTGCCGATCCGTCGCAGGTCGCCGCGCTGCGCCGACACGTCCACGGTCAGTCCGAGCGAATGTCGCGCGGCGAGTGCCCGATGATGGTGATGTGAGGCTCGCCCGCCATGAGCTAACATCCCGCGCCATGCCGAAAGCCGCCGCCAGACCAGCCGGGTTCTCGGGATTCGCTCGTTCCGCACCGAAGTTCCTCCGCGAGCTCGCGACCGAGATGAGCCGCGAGTGGTTCGAGGCAAATAGGGAGCGCTATCACGAGGAGTGGGTGCAGCCGATGACCGCGCTCCTCGCAGACGTTGCGGCGCGGCTCGCGAAGCCGTATGCGCCTGTCGTGCTGCGGGAGCCGAAGCTCTTCCGCATCCACCGCGACACTCGCTTCTCGAAGGACAAGTCGCCCTACAAGACGCACGTCGCCGGCATCATCCCGGTCGGAGACAAGAAGCCCGTCGAGGGCGGCTGCGCCGCGATGTACGTCCACCTCGGCATCGAGGAGGAGCTCGTCGGCGTCGGCACCTACGTCTTCGCCCCCGAGCAGCTCGCCAGGTGGCGCAAGGTGGTCGCCGCGGACAAGACGGGCGAGCCGCTCGCCGCGATGGTGGCGAAGCTCGGCAAGGCCGGCTACGCCGTCGGCGGTCACGACGACTACAAGAAGGTCCCGAAGGGCTTCCCGCCTGACCACCCTCGCGCCGGGCTGCTCAAGATGAAGGGCCTCACCGCGACCTTCCCAGCCATTCCGCGAGGCCTGCTTCACGAGGCCGGGCTGGCGGACTGGATCGTCGAGCACGGCAAGAAGACGGCGCCGCTCGTCACGTGGCTCCATCAGAACGTGCGGTAGCTCCGCGGCGGACTCCTGACCATCAGGCGGCGTACCCGGCCGGGTAGCAGATCCAGACCTCCTTCCGGGAGGCCAGCAGACTCTGGGGTGACTCGCCCCGCTCAGGCGGCTCGGCGACCCTGTCCCGTCTCTGGCGGTCGGGGAGCGCTCAGTTCCGCACGCCCTGCAGAACAGACGGCTGCTCGGGGGTCGCGCCTGCATCCTGGACGACCGGCTCGGCCGCCTCGGCTTCAGGTGCCTCCGCGGGGGCCGGTTCGAGCAGGTGTGGCGGAGGCATCTGCGCCCGGGCGCCGCCGCAGGCCGCGAAGCCAACCGTTCCGAGCACGACGGCCGCGGTGGCGGCGGACTCGAGCAGACCGCGCCGCCGGATCGGGACCGCGCCGAGCGCCTCGAGCTGCTTCGCCGGCGTCGCCCGCAGGAGCGCGATCTCGGTCGGGCCGAGCAGAATTCCCGCCGCCAGCGCCGCCCGCTCGCGACCCGCCACGAGCTCCGCCCGGAATGCGGGGTCCGCAGTCGCCCTCGCGAGCACCTCCTCGAGTCCCCTGCCAGCACCCAGCGGTCGGTCCATGCAGAGGAGTGTACGCCGATCGCGGGACGGGATGGCGTGGTCGCTGCAGGTCGAGAGAGCGCGGCACGACCCCGAGGTAATCGGCCGTACGATCGAACGCCCCAGCCGATCCCGAGGACCGCCCTGGTGCTCACGCCGCCTCCCGACGTACAGGAAAGCCGCCACGCGGGGCATCGTCGCGAGCGCCGTGCGCGTCGACGGCGAATGGCACCTGCAACTCGAGGTGCCCCTCGCGGACGTGCCCGCCTTGCTCGCGGGGATCAAGGAGCGGGCCTCGAGGCAATAGGGGGAGCGGACAGGCATTGGGGGCGGTAGTAGACTCGCGGGTCGATGAGACACTCGCTGCTCCTCTTCGCGATCCTGCTGGCGTCGCTCTGCGTGGCGTGCGGTGGCGACGACGATTCGGTCGCGGATGGCGACGCCGACGCCGACGCCGACGCCGACGCCGATGCCGACACGGACGCGGACGCCGACACGGACGCCGATTCCGATACGGACGCCGACGGCGATGCCGACGGCGACGCCGACGGCGACGGCGACCACGCGTCGTACGTGCCCGACGGGCTGGCGCCCGAGGGGGCGGCCCGGCTGGCGGTGATCGGCGACAGCATCAGCGCGGGACAGGGGGCCTCGAACGACGCGCACGCCTACTTCGGGCAGCTCGCCGAGAACGACGATGCGATGTGGCCCGAGGCCGCCGAGTGGGACCTGTCGAGCGCGTTCGGAGCCGAGGTGCCGGTCGTGAACGTCGCCGTCGGCGGGGCGACCACGGACTCGATGGTCGGGGGCGACCGGCAGCCGGAGCGGCTGCTGGAGGAGCTCGGCGGCGCGCCGGTCGCCGGCCACACCATCGTCGTCGTCACGATCGGCGGCAACGACGTGCAGCGGGCGCTGATCGGCGACCCCACGGGCCGCGTCCTCGACGACGCCATCGACAACATCCGCACGCTCGTCGAGCTCCTGCAGGATCCCGAGAGCTACCCGGACGGCGTGTCGATCTACGTCATGGACGTCTACGACCCGAGCGACGGCACGGGGCACGTCGACGGCTGCTTCTTCAACCTGACGATCCCCGAGATCGTGGAGGCGCTGGACGTCTGGCGCGAGCGCTACGTCGAGCTCGGCACGGAGATGGGCTTCGGCGTCGTCGACGCCCTGGGGCACTTCCACGGGCACGGCCACAACTTCGACGACCCCGAGAACCCCTACCACGACGAGGACGATCCGACCGGCTGGTTCGACGACTGCGTCCACCCGAACGACCGCGGCCACCACGAGATCCGGCGGCTGTTCCTCGAGGCCATCGCGGGCGTCGCGGTCGAGTGACGGCGACCTCTGGGCCTTCGCCCCGCCGTCTGGTACCGTACCGCGCGGGAGGTAGCAGGCATGGGGCTCGCGCGGCTACGCGAGGCGGCTCTGGTGGCGATGGTGGCGTGGGCGCTCGGGAGCGCCTGTGCGACGGCGAGACGGGGCGACGACGACGGCGACCCGGACGGCGACGCCGACTCGGACGGGGACGGCGGCTCGGACGGCGACTCCGACGTCGATGCCGACGTCGATGCCGACGCGGACGCGGACGCCGACTCCGACGTGTGCGACGAGCAGGACTTCGAGATCGCGATGGAGCCGGTCCGCGTGCAGATCGTCCTGGACCAGTCGTCCTCGATGGCGGAGGAGGGCGTCTTCGGGGGCGGCACCTCCAACTGGGACGAGGCCGTCTCGGCCCTGCAGAGCATGGTCGAGGATCCCGCGAACCAGGACTTCATCTTCGGGCTGGACGCGTTCCCCGACGGCACCCTCGAGTACTTCCAGGAGTGCCACTGCGAGGACCTCTTCGACACCCAGTGCATCATGGATCATGCGTTCGAGTGCGACCGGCAGTGCGCGGTCGACCTTCCGCCGTACGTTGCTCTGGACCGCGCCGCGGTCTCGGCGGACGCGATCGTCGAGTACCTGAGCCACGACTACCTGCCGGGCACGTTCACGAACACGCCGCTCCTCGCCCAGATGCGCTGGTACGACTCGGATCGGTCCGACGAGATGCCGGAGCTGTACGCGGGCGACGGCTCGAGCTACCTCATCGTCGTCTCGGACGGCGACGACACCTGCGACGCCGAGGGAGATCCGCCCGACGCGGGACCGGTGATCGCCGACCTGGCGGAGGTCACGGCCCACCTGCGCGACACCTACGGCATCCAGTCGATCTCCATCGGCTTCGGCGACACCTCGGGCGCGATGGCGGACGAGCTCGATGCCATCGCCGAGAACGGCGGGACGATATTCACCGAGTTCTTCTCGATCACCGAGGAGGGTGCGCTGCAGGAGGCGCTCGACGAGATCTCGTCCACGATCGCGACCTGCGTGTACGACGTCGAGCAGCCGGACGCAGCGGCCGATCCGCAGGCCGTCAACTTCTACTTCGACGGCGAGGTCGTCGGCTTCGACCCCGCGTGCGCCGACGGCTGGCGCTGGACCGACGAGAGCACGCCGGAGAACCCGCAGGTGGAGTTCTGCGGCGCCGCGTGCGAGCAGCTCGGCTCGGGCGAGGTCGGGCTCATCGAGGCCCGCTTCGGCTGCGCGACCATCCTCTGGTAGGAGTCATCGGGTGGAGCACGGCGACTTCCGCGACAAGAGCTACTGGCTGACCACGCGAGCCTACGAGCCCGGCCCGCCGTTGCCCGGGGACCGGACCGTGGACGTCGCAATAGTGGGCGGAGGCTACACCGGCCTGTCGACGGCGCTCGAGATCAGGCGCGCGCGGCCGGACCTGTCGGTCGCGGTCCTCGAGGCGGAGGTGGTCGGGTTCGGCGCCAGCGGGCGCAACGGCGGCTTCGCGATGACGCTGTTCGGCCTCGATCTCGCCGTGACGGCGGCTCGGTTCGGGGATGCGCGGGCCGCGGAGGCACACCGCCACATGCGGTCCGCCGTCGACGCCGTGGGCGAGCTCGTGGGGCGCGAGCGGATCGACTGCGACTACACGCGCGGGGGCCTCCTGGTCGTCGGCTTCACGCGCGCGCACGTCGAGCGGCTCGAGAGCGAGGTGGAGCATTTCCACAGGCTGGGGTTCGGCGACATCGAGCTCTGGGACGGCGCTCGGGTGCGGGCGGCCGTCGACTCGCCGCGGTACCTCGGGGCGAAACACGACCCGTTCTGCGCGGTCCTGAACCCGGCGAAGCTCTGCTGGGGCCTGAGGGACGCGGCGGTCCGCGCGGGCGCGACCGTGTACGAGCGGACGCCGGTCGCCGAGGTGCGCCTCCGCGAGGATCCGATCCGGGTCGTGACGCCACACGGGACCGTCCGCGCGGGGAAGCTCGTCCTCGCGACGAACGCCTTCTCGCGCTGGCTGCCCGCGCTCCACCGCAAGGCGGCGCCGGTCTTCACGTACGTCGTGATGACCGAGCCTCTCGACACGACGAGGCTCGGGCCGATCGGGTGGAAGGGGCGGCAAGGGATCGAGGACGCGCGCAACCTCGTCCACTACTACCGGCTCACGGCGGACGACCGGCTCGTGATGGGAGGCGGCGCCGTCAACTACTTCCGCGGCGGGCTGCCGGGGGCCGACCTCGACGAGCGCATCCACGCCGATCTCGAGGCGCACGCGCGCTGGCTCTTCCCGAGCCTCGAGGGCGTGCGCTTCACGCACCGCTGGGGCGGTCCGGTCTCCGTGCCGCTCGACATGGCGCCCGCGCTCGGCACTCTGGGAGACGGCGGCCGGGTCTTCTACTCGCTCGGGTGCGTGGGCCACGGCGTCTCGCTCTCGATCAAGAACGGCGAGGTCCTGCGCGACCTGGTGCTCGGCGAAGAGAGCGACCTGACGCGGCTGTTCTTCGTCAACCGCCGCGTCGTCCCCTTCCCTCCCGAGCCGCTCCGCTGGGTGCTCGCTCACGCGATCCGCGACGGCCTCGTCCTGCACGACCGGTGGGCCGAGCGCGGCGTCCGCCAGGGGCCGGGCACCGGCTGAAAGACACCCTCCCGGTCGCGGGCGACGAAACGCGCGGTTGTGTCCAGAAGCGGTGTGATTTCGCGTGGATGCGAACCGGGTGCGTGTCCCCTCACATGAAGACACCCTCCCGGTCGCGGGCGACGAAACGCGCGGTTGTGTCCAGAAGCGGTGTGATTTCGCGTGGATGCGAACCGGGTGCGTGTCCCCTCACATCCGGAAGAGCGCGCCTTTGGGGATGAACGGGAGGGAGCGGCCGCGGGGGAGGAGGAACGCGTGCTCGCGGCGGATGCGCAGGGAGTCGCACTGGCCGTCCGTGATCACGAGGAGCGGGCCGTCGGCGGGGAAGTCGGTTGCGTGCTCGAGCAGGTCGATGCCGGGCTGCAGGACCGTGCCGCCCCGGCCGCGGACGCGGACGCGCCCCGCGATCTGCTCGGCAGGCAGGTAGCCGGCGTCGTAGGCCGCCGCATCGCAGAAGACGACACGGACCGCGGGGACCTCGCGCGAGATCGCGTAGCTCGCGATCGCGCCGAGCGCGCGGGCGAGGAGCGTCCGGTCCATGCTCCCGGAGGTGTCGAGGACGACTCCGAATGTGCGCGCGTCGAGCGCTCCCTCGCTGAGGACCACGCTCGGGCGGGGGATGTCCGGTGTCGACGACTGGCGACGGCTCGGCCGCGCGTACGAGCGGTGCTTCTCGGGCGGCGAGAAGAAGCGGTCGAACCAGCGGGCGAGCTCGACCTCCCAGGGGATCGGCGGCTGGTCGAGCGCGCGCACCTCCTCGACGAGCCCGGCGGGCAAGAACCCCCTGCACTGCTCCTCGTGCGCGGCCAGGCCCTGGGCGAGGCAGCGGCGGTACAGCTCGTCGAGCGACAGGCCGTCGCCGCGCGACCACCAGTCGGGCGTGCGCTCGAGCAGATCTCCGAGGGCGTGCCCGCGAAAGGTCGCGAGCTTCCGGTAGCGACGCAGGTCGGTGACGATCCGATCGTAGACGCTCTCCGCGGACAAACCCTTCAGCGACGGGTCGAGGAGCCCTCCGACCTTGGGCAACTCGCCGATGCCCATCTCCACGAGCCAGCCGTTGATGACGTAGTCGCACGCGACGTTCCAGAGGAACGGGTCGCGCCCCTGCCGCCGCGCGTCGTGGCGGAGCCCTACGTGCAGGAGCTCGTGAGCCATCACGAAGCGACACTCCGCGTCGTCGAGTCGTAGCGGGTCGATGTAGATCCGCCGCGCCTCGGGGTCCACGGCCGCGATGGAGATCTGGAGCGCGCGGAGCACCGCGGGGTCGTCGACGATCTCGAACGCCATCGCGAGGGAGCCGAGGAGGGGATAGTGGTCGATGAACCAGCGCCGCGCGGTCGTGGCCACCGTCTCGTGCCGCCGCTCGTCGCCGGGCAGCCCCGACGCCTGGCGCACGGCCTGCGCCACGGCGTGCCGGAGCGCGTCGGCGAACCGCTGCTGCCAGCGCGCGAGCGTGTCGGTCGCGTGCGGCGTCTCGACCCACAGGTCCGCGACGGCAGGGCCCGCGACTCCGAGCGCGCGGAGCTCGGGCGGGATGCCGCCGAGGCAGAGCTCCTCGTAAAGGGCATCCTCGGTCTTGGTCGGCAGCTCCACGGGGATGAGGAGCTCCTCCGGGATCCGCCCGAACCTCGCTCCCTCGAGGAAGCGGCCCACGACGGCGCAGCAGGCGACGTTCCACTCGAGCGGGCGGGGCATCGTGCGGAAGTGGCCCATGCCCAGGTGCAGCGCGGCGTGCGCGAGGACCCAGGCCCACTCCTCCGGCTCGCAGCGGCGCGTCGGGTGCGCGTGGATGGCTCCGGAGCCTGCGAGGATGGCGAACCCCGAGCCCGGGCAGCGGTCTCCCTTCTCGCGGACTATCGCGCAGCCGTCGATGAGCAGACCGAACAGAGGGTGCGCCCGGACGAGCCCGAGGCCGCGGTTGAAGTGCTCCCGCGCGAGGTCCTTCTTCGGACCGGCGGACCTCCTGCCGCGGCTCACTTTTCCTGGACCAGGCGCGGCAGATCGCGGGCCAGCTCCACCATGAACCAGCCGGGAAGCCCGTCGCCGTCGGCAGAGGCGACGACGAGCTGGGCCATCTCGAGGCTGATGGCGGCGAGCTCCTTGAGGAGCGCCTTCGCGCGGTGCGCGAGCTCCTTGTGCCGGGGGCCGATGGACTCGCGCTGCGCGGGTAGCTCCTTGAGGAGCTGGGCGCGCAGCGACTGGCTGAGGAAGTAGAGGAGGTCGCGGTCGTCGGGCCGGTCGGGCCAGCGCATCTCGCCGTCGAGGATCGCAGCGAGGCGATACTTGCCGCGGAGCTGCTTGACGAAGGCGCGGAACTGACCCGCGTGATGGGCCGAGAGGCACCCGAAGGCGAGGACGCCGAGCTCCTCGTCGCCGATCAAGTCGCCGTACTCGTGAAGCGCGTCGCTCAGCATGTGCCAGGAGCGCGGCGTCGAGAACGCCTCCTCGTGCTTCGGCGGCTCGCACCAGAGATGGTCGGGCCGGATCTGGATGTACTCGAGGACCAGCCGGTGGATGTCGTTCTTGCCAGCCCATTCGAGCCAGTCGCGGTGCGAGACGCGCAGGTGGACGTGGACCATCCGGTTCATGAGCGCCGACGACATCGGGCGCACGATGGCGCTGTCCTGGGACCGGTTGCCCGCGCCGATCACGATCGAGCCGGCCGGCATCGTGTACTCGCCCACGCGGCGCTCGAGGATCAGGCTGTAGAACGACTTCTGGACCTCGTGGGTGCACCCGTTCAGCTCGTCGAGGAAGAGGCAGTAGGGCTCCTCGCGGGCAATCATCCGCGGCGGGCAGAAGCGGCTCTTGCCCTCGACGATCTGCGGAACGCCGATGATGTCCTCCGGCGCGAGCTGGCTGCCGAGGAGCGAGACGCACTCGAGCCCCACCTGGGCGGCGAACTGCTGGACGAGCGACGACTTGCCGATGCCAGGCGGTCCCCAGATGAACACGGGCCGCCGGACCGCTACGTGAAGGAGCAGCTCCGAGAGCTGCTTCTGGGTGACTGCGCCGACGGGATTCACCTCGGACAGACTATCACCGGGAGGGCAGACCTCGATCAGTCCTCGCGGCCGCGGTACTGTCGACCGGTGAGGGTGGGCTTGCTCGCGATCCTGCTGGCGCAGGCTCTGTCGGGATGCGAGGGTCTGGTGGCCGGGAACACTCGTGACGCGGGCGTCGAGGAGTGTTGCCTGACGCTGAGGTGCGCGCCGGGTCAGGAGTGCTTCGAGTGCATGTGCCGGGACTCCGAGTGCTGCGCGGCGCTCGAATGCCAGGAGGACCTTCAGACCTGCGTGCGATGCGCCTGCGTCTACCTGGAGGGCATCGACGGCGGCGGCGGCGGCGACCGCGACGACGACGGGGACGGCTTCGGCGCCGACGGCGACTGCGACGACGCCGATCCGGCCGTCAACGCCGGGGCGGCCGAGACCTGCAACCAGATCGACGACGACTGCGACGGAACGGCCGACGACGGGACGTGCCCCGGACAGCTCTGCTGCGCGGGAGGGTGCCGCGACTGTTGCGACGCCGCCGACTGCGACGACGGGGACGCCTGCACGACCGACTCGTGCGGCGCCGACGGCGCCTGCTCGCACTCGGGCTGCGGCGGTGGCACGCCTCGCTGCTGCCCGGGTGTGGGCTGCCGCGAGTGCTGCAGCGCGGCGGACTGCTCGGACGGCGACGCCTGCACCACGGACTCGTGCGGCGCCGACGGGACCTGCTCGCACGCGGGCTGCGGCGGTGCAGCGCCGAGCTGCTGCCCTGGCGCCGGCTGCCGGGAGTGCTGCAACGACGGTCAGTGCTCGGACGGGGACGGCTGCACGGTCGACTCCTGCACGGCCGGCGGGACCTGCCGCAACGAAAGGCCGAGCGCTTGCGGGAACTGCTGCGTCGACCTGTGCGAGGAGGCGCAGGACGGAGACTGCGCCACGTACATGAGGGGCGACTGCGGCGACTTCTGCTCCGCGCTCTCGGCCATTCAGGGCGCCTCGGGCTGCGCGGACGAGCGGAACGAATACGAGGATTGCCTGAGCGAGTGCGACGACGCGTGCGCGGCCGACTGCGACGGGGAGGGCGAGGACCTGGCGCGCTGCGTCGGCAACTACTGCGTCTCCCGGCTCGGGAACGCGAACTGCCAGATCCTGACCCGGTCGTTCGACTTCTAGTCCCGGGGGCCTCGCGAACCGCGTCTGCCGGACCTGGCAAGCAGGGCTCCGCGCGGCTCACCGGACGTCGGGCGTGGCGAAGACCTGCCAGCGGCGGGGGCGGGCGAAGACCCTCTGGCCCTCGGCGAGACCCAGGGCCTCGAGCTCGCGGCGCGAGACCTCGGCCTCGAGCGCGGCGCCGGTGGCGTCCTCCTGCATCTGCACCAGAACGATCGGCCCCAGGGGGCGCACCTCGCGGACCGTGGCGGCAAGGGCCGGACCGGCGGCGCAATCCCTCGCGAGCTCGAGGTCGTGCGGCCGCACGTATGCGATGGCCGGCGCGTCCAGGGCGCCCAGGTGCTCGGGCGCGTCCACGGCGTCGAGAGCTTGTCCTCCTGCGTGGCTCGGCTCCCGCTCGCAGAGCCGAACGGGAGGACGAATCGTACTCTCCCGCCTCCCCGCTCGCGACCGACTACGGCGCGAGGACGCGGAGGCCGACGGCCTTTGCCAGCTTCGCCTGCCGGTCGTCGTAGGAGAGGAAGTGGCTCTTCGAGAGCGCCATGGCCGTGGCGACGTGGAGCACGTCGAGCGTTCGGGTTCCGAGGCTCGCCGTGTGCCGCACCGATAGCTCGGAGGCGAGATCGAGCGTACGCCGCCAGAGAACGTCGACGAGCGTCAGACGGCCCTCGTGAAGGTCCGCGTCGAGGTCGGCGAGCGCGGCGAGAGCGGCGTCGCGCTCCATCACGCCGCGGTGGACTGCCAGGAAGACCGAGTTGACGATCTCGCTCCGGCCGAATCGCGTGATCGAGAGCGACCCGCCGACTCGCCTCCTCCACGCGCAGAACCGCGCGGAGCGATCGTCGTGAACGTATAGGCTCCTGAGGGCGCTCGGATCGACGTACGCGCGCTCAGCGCTCACCACGGCTCGCCTCGTCGAGCGCCCGGCGCACGCCGGCGGTCAGGGGTCTCGGCATCCGGCGGCGCAAGCGAGCCCAATAGTCGAGGGCGCCACCTCGCGCTACAGGCCGTTCCTCGTACGGTCGGAGGACGACCACGGGACGCCCGCGATGAGTCACGACGACCTCCCCCTCCTGCTCGATCAGCCTTCGGACCATTGGAAAGCGCGTGCGGAGGTCTCGAATCGTGGCGGTGACCATGACTCGTGAATCATACTCGAGTCACGACGCCGGGCAAGGCAATCGGGGCCCGGTCGTTCGGCTTCTAGCCCCGGGGGCCTCGCGAACTGCGTCTGCCGGACCTGGCAAGCAGGGCTCCGCGCGGCTCACCGGACGTCGGGCCTGGCGAAGACCTGCCAGCGGCGGGGGCGGGCGAAGACCCTCTGGCCCTCGGCGAGGCCCAGGGCCTCTAGCTCGTGGCGCGAGACCTCGGCCTCGAGCGCGGCGCCGGTGGCGTCCTCTTGCATCTGCACCCGGACGATCGGCCCCAGGGGGCGCACCTCGCGGACCGTGGCGGCAAGGGCCGGACCGGCGGCGCAATCCCTCGCGAGCTCGAGGTCGTGCGGCCGCACGTATCCGATGGCCGGCGCGTCCAGGGCGCCCAGGTGCTCGGGCGCGTCCACGGCGATCGCTCCGAAGCGCGCGCGCCCGCGATCGACGCGGCCGTGCAGGACGTTGGCCTGGCCCAGGAACTCGACGACGAAGGCCGTGGCCGGGCTCCGGTAGACCTCGTCGGGCGTGCCGATCTGCTCGATGCGCCCCTCGTTCATCACGACCACGCGGTCTGCGACCTCGAGGGCCTCCTCCTGGTCGTGTGTGACGAAGACGCTGGTCACCGCCAGGTCGTCGTGCAGCCGGCGCAGCCAGCGCCTGAGACCCTTGCGGACCTTCGCGTCGAGCGCGCCGAACGGCTCGTCGAGCAGGAGCACGCGCGGCTCGACGGCGAGCGCCCGCGCGAGGGCGACGCGCTGGCGCTGGCCGCCCGAGAGCTCTGCGGGGGCGCGGCCGGCCATGCCGTCGAGCTGGACGAGGCTCAGTAGCTCGTGGACCCGCTCGGCGATGCGCGCCTCGGTCGGGCGGTCGCGGCGCCGCAGGACGCGAAGACCGAACGCGACGTTCTCGAAGACGGTCGCGTGCCTGAACAGCGCGTAGTGCTGGAACACGAAGCCGACGCCGCGATCGCGGGGCGCCTCGCCGGTCGCGTCGCGGCCGGAGAAGAGCACCGACCCGGCATCGGGCACCTCGAGCCCGGCGATGATCCGCAGGAGCGAGGTCTTGCCCGAGCCGGAGGGACCGAGGAGAGCGACGAGCTCGCCCCCTTCGATCCCGAGGCTCACTCCGTCGAGCGCCCGATACCTGCCGAACCGCTTGGACACCGCACGGACCTCGATGCTCATGCGACGCTCCTTCGGGGCCCGCGCGCCTCGATCCAGGACTTCGCCCCGAGCGTCGCCAGGGCCGTCAGCGCGAGCAGCGAAGCGACAGCGAAGGCGCCGACGAAGTCGTACCCGTCGTAGAGGATCTCCACGTGGAGCGGCATCGTGTTCGTCTCGCCCCGCACGTGCCCGGACACGACCGAGACCGCCCCGAACTCGCCCATCGCGCGCGCCGCGCAGAGGATGACACCGTACAGGAGCCCCCAGCGGATCTTCGGCAGCGTCACGCGCCGAAACGTCTGCCAGCCGCTCGCACCGAGCGTGATCGCGGCCTCCTCCTCCTCGTTCCCCTGGGCCTGCATGAGCGGGATCAGCTCGCGCGCGACGAGCGGGAACGTGACGAAGGTCGTCGCGAGGACGATACCGGGCACGGCGAAGACGACCTGCAGGCCTTGGTCGGCGAGGGCGGGGCCGAGGAGCCCGCGCGCGCCGAACAGGAGCACGAACACGAGCCCCGCGACGACGGGCGAGACGCTGAACGGCAGGTCGATCAGGCTGACGAGGAAGCTCTTGCCGCAAAACTCGAACTTCGCGATCGCCCAGGAGGCCGCGAGGCCGAAGCCCACGTTGAGGGGCACCGCGATCGCGACCGTCATCAGGGTCAGCCGGATCGCCGAGAGCGTCTCGTCGTCCGCGATCGCAGCGAGGGCAGGACCGAGGCCCTTGGCCAGGGCCTGGGCGAAGACGGCGACGAGGGGCAAGACGAGGAACAAGCCGAGGAACGACGCCGCGATCGCGACGAGCAACCAGGCCACCGGGCTCGGCGTGCGCGCCAGCGTCTCGCGGCGCTCGGGGTCCGTCACGACCGCGCCTCGGCGCGTTCGGCCCTGGCTCCCCATGCCTGCAGCCCGTTGATCAGCAGGAGGAGCGCGAACGACGAGACGAGGAGCACCACGGCGATCGCGGTCGCGCCCGCGTAGTCGTACTGCTCGAGCCTGGTCACGATCAGGAGCGGCGCGATCTCGGTCCGCATCGGCATGTTGCCCGAGATGAAGACGACCGAGCCGTACTCGCCGAGCGCCCTCGCGAACGCGAGCGCGAAGCCCGTCGCGACGGCGGGCAGGACCGTCGGGAAGATCACGCGGCGGAACGTCTGCAGGCCCGTCGCGCCGAGGCACGCCGCGGCCTCCTCGACCTCGCGGTCGAGGTCCTCGAGGACCGGCTGCACCGTCCGAACCACGAACGGGAGCCCGATGAACGTCAGCGCGACCATGACGCCCACGGGCGTGAAGGCGATCTCGATCCCCGCCTTCGCGAGAATCGCGCCGATCCAGCCGCGCGGCGAGTAGAGGAACGTGAGCGCGATGCCGGCGACCGCCGTCGGCAACGCGAACGGCAGGTCGATCAGCGCGTCGAAGAGCCGCTTGCCCGGGAAGCGGTAGCGCACGAGAACCCACGCGACGATCAGGCCGAAGACGGCGTTGACCGCCGCGGCCGCGAACGACGCCCCGAAGCTCAGTCGGTACGATGCGAGCGCCCGCGCGCTGGCCGCCGTGCCCCAGAACACGTTCCCCGACATCGTCGAGGCCTTCAGAGCCAGCGCGGACAGCGGCAAGAGCACCATAAAGCCGAGGTAGAGCAGGGTGATCCCGAGCGTCATCCGGAAGCCCGGAAGCAGCCGTCGCCGGGCACGAGCGCGGCCAGGGCCAACCGCAGCCGGCATCCGCTCCGCGTCCGCCAGCGGCGCCTCCTCGATCGACACGGCCTGGCTCATTCGCCCCCCGGCCGGTAGATGCGATCGAACGTGCCCCCGTCGGCGAAGTGCGCGCGCTGTGCGCGCTGCCATCCTCCGAACACCTCGTCGACGGTGACGAGCTGGACCGGCGGGAACCGACGGCCGAGCCCTCGAGCCACGCTCTCGAGCCGCGGGCGATAGAAGTGCTTCGCGACGAGGCGCTGCGCCTCCTCGGAGTACAGGTACTCGAGATATGCCCGCGCGACCTCGCCCGTGCCGTGGCGCTCCACGTTCCTCGTGACGACGGCGACGGGAGGCTCGGCAAGGATGCTCAGCGAAGGGATCACGATCTCGAGCCGATCTCGGCCCACCTGCTCGACCAGGAGGCGCGCCTCGTTCTCCCAGGCGAGGAGCACGTCTCCGATGCCGTTCTGCGCGAAGGTCGTCGACGAGCCGCGGGCGCCGGAGTCCAGCACCGGGACGTTGGCGTACAGCTTCCTGACGAACTGCTCGGCCGAAGCCTCGCTCCCGCCCGGCTTGCGCAGCGCCCAGGCCCAGGCCGCCAGGTAGTTCCAGCGCGCGCCGCCGGAGGTCTTCGGATTGGGAGTGACGACCAAGACTCCCGTCTTCATGAGGTCGCCCCAGTCGCGGATCGCCTTCGGGTTACCCTTGCGGACGAGGAACACGATCGTGGACGTGTAGGGCGAGCTTCGGTCGGGAAGCTTCGACTGCCAGTCCCTCGGCACGAGCTGTCCATGCTCCGCCAGCGCGTCGATGTCGTACGCGAGCGCGAGCGTGACCACATCCGCCTCGAGCCCGTCGATCACCGCTCGCGCCTGCTTGCCCGATCCGCCGTGCGACTGCCGGATCGTGACCTTCTGGCCGTGCGTCTTCTTCCAGTGCCTGGCGAAGGCCGCGTTGGGATCAACCCCCACACCCTGCGCGCTCGGATGCGCAGGCTCGGCGTGAACTGGTCCCGCTTTCGCTAGGACGGCTGCCCCTCATCAGCCGCAGGCCACGGCCAGACAGATGGGAAAGCTCGCGCCGGGGTAGGTGCAGCAACGCTCGTAGTCGCCCGTGCAATCGTCGCAGGGGCACGCGTCGCAGTCGCCCGCGGGGCCATAGGGCTCGCAGCGGCCCGCGACGCAGATCTCGTCCGCCGCGCAGAAGTCTCCGCAGCCGCCGCAGTGCAAGGGGTCGGACTGGAAATCCACGCATCCTCCGAGGCATTCCGAGCGCCCGATCCCGCAGAAGAAGCCGGCGCAGTCGCCGAGGTCGCACACCTCGCCGGCGCAGCTCGTGTCGCAGGCGCCGCAGCGCCGGGGGTCCGAGGCCGTGGCCGTGCAAAAGCCCAGCGCGCACCGCGTCAGACCCGGACGGCAGGCGCAGGTCCCCCCGTCGCAATACTCGCGCGCGGCGCACTCGTCGTCGCAGCCGCCGCAGTGGCGGGGGTCGTGCTCGGCGTCGACGCATCCGATCTGGCCTCCGCAGTCGAGCTTCTCGCCGGGACAGAGGCATCGCGCATCTCCGCAGATCGCTCCGGGGCCGCACCGAATGCCGCAGCCTCCACAGTTCGCGGCGTCGGAGAGTGTGTCCACGCACGCTCCGCTGCACTCGTCCAGTCCGTTCGGGCATGTGCCCGCCTCGGGTGGGGCTCCGGAGTCCGTGCCAGCGTCGGCCGGCGTGCAGGAGCCGGACGTGCATGCGTATCCGGCATCGCAGCCCGCGGGATCGGCAAGCGTCGAGGGGAAGAGCTCGATCGTCCCCTCGCCTCCGGTCTCCACGTCGAACGGAGCGCAGGCGGCCGCGAAGAGCGAGCACTGCTCGTCCCACGCCCGACCATAGAGCCCGTAGCGGCCGGGCGCGACCGGCCCCAGCGGCTCCGACGTCTCGCCGTCGGCGTGGGCGATCCTGACCGGATCGATCGGCTCCACACCCAGCGGATCGGCGTCGCCGCACGAGCGCAGCACCGAGACCTCCACGCGCGATGCGCGGTCCGGCCCCCCGGGGACGTGGACGATCACGCGATAGCCGTCGCCGTCGCAGGCCGCGGACGCCATCGTGATCAGCACAAGGGCCGACTTCACCGCCCGAGCATAGATCGCCTCGCGTCCTGATCGGCGAGATTGCCTCGTTCGATTCCTGGCGAGCGGCTGGGGAGACTTCGACGCCGCGGGCGCGAAGCCCCCTTCGCACCGCGAAGGAGCGGCGCCACCTGGCGCCCCGTTTTCGCAAGGAGCGTCCGCCGCCAGGGAGCGGCGACGCTGGGGCATGCACGTTGCAGCGCCCCCGAGCCTCGGGAGGATTGCCGATGAACGAGCGACGTGTGAGGGGTGCGGTACCCGTCTGTCCGGCATCGCTGGTCATGTTGACGCTCCTGACCGGAGCGGACGGCTGCGGCGTGGGCCATGGTCCACCAGGTCCGGGCTCCGATGGCGGCGCAACGCCGGATGGCGACGCTGACGCGGACTCCGATGGGGACTCGGGCTCGGATTCGGACGCGGATACGGATTCGGACACGGATGCGGATTCGGATGCGGACTCGGACTCGGATACGGATTCGGACGCGGACACGGATACGGACTCGGACGCGGACGCGGACGCGGACGCGGACGCGGATACGGACGCGGACGCGGATACGGACTCGGATACGGACTCGGACTCGGATACTGATTCGGACACGGACACGGACACGGATACGGATGCGGATACGGATTCGGACTCGGACG
>JACPQR010000165.1 GCA_016190375.1 Deltaproteobacteria bacterium | reverse complement strand
CTGGAACGGCTGGCGGGTGGCACCGATGGCGCGGAGCGGCAACCGGCTGGGGATCGTGTGGACCGATCGCGAGTACACTGACGAGGCGAGAACCGAGTGGATCGAGCATCTGATGTTCACCGTCCTCGATTGCCCGGGAGTGTTCGGGGAGCCCACAGGCTGACAAGGCCGACCGCATCCGCGGTATTGGAGTGGCAGCGAGTACCGTCGTAGTCGTCCCCAACGGCCCATCCCGGTCGGGCCTGAGAACCTGCCGAGGGAAGAGCGTGCGAGACAACACGCCGTAGTGAGCGAGCGCACCGGGCGAGGAGCGGGGGGCCCGCGGGGCCCACGCCAAAAGGACCGCTGGGCTGGTCATTTCTTGCATGCAATGATGACCGCATGAAGGCCGGCCCCAAGCCACGAATCGAGGAAGTTCCAATCACTCGCTTCAAGGCGCGCTGCCTGTCGCTCGTCGACGACGTGCGCAAGGGCCGCCGCGAGATCGTGATCACGATGCATGGACGCCCGGTCGCGCGCGTCATCGCCGAGGCCCCGGCCCGAGAGCCGGCGGTCGCTGCTTGGCCTGTGGAAGGGCAAGGTCGAGACCGTGGGTGACATCGTGCGATGCGACTGGTCCGGCGAATGGGCGGCGCTGCACGAGTAGGAGTAGCAGGGAGCGGGTCCTTGGGTCAGATCCCCCCGACCCGGACGCTCAGCGACGTGAGCTTGCCGGGGCGGATCTCGACGGTCACCCGTTTCTCCGCGCCTCCGCTGCCAGGGACGAGCCGCAGGCTGTGGCGGCCCGAGGGCAGTCGCTTCTGAAACAGGGGCGTCGTCCCGAGCCTCCGGCCACCCAGAAAGACGGTGGCGTAGGTCGGCGTGGTCAGGAGGTTCAACGTTCCCGAGGCGGCAGCCCTGGCGGCCGGGGGTGCCTGGCGGCTCGGAGGGGGCGCGTCCTCCAGCGAGCCAGGTGGCGCATCGCCGTCGGGAACGGTCGGAGCGGGCGAGGGCTGAGGCAGGGCGGGTACCGGCGCCACGAGCTGCGGAGCGGGGCCGGGCGGCGGATGCGAGAGCGGGGGCAGCACGGGCTGCGCGACCGGTGGAGCGTTGGTCGGCGCTCCGTCGCCGCGTTCGGAGGCGGCCCAGAGCGCGATTCCGCCCATTGCCGCGATCCCGAGCATGGCGGCCGGGATCCAGAGGCGAGGTTTGCGGAGGCCTGCCACGGAGCTGACCGTGCGGGCCGCGGGCGAGACCGTTCGGATGGAGCTTCCGCTCTCGAGCTCGAGCTCGGGAACGATGTCGGCCGGCAACGACGGCGCCCTGAGCATGGCGTCCCGCGTGACGATCCGATCCGCGAACAGGCGTCTCATCAGGCCGGACACCTGAGACGCTCCGGCCGGCCGGCCGAGCGAGGCGAGGAACTCCTCGAGGTCGTCGGCCATCGCGGCTGCCGTCGGATACCGCCGGTCCGCGTCCCGCTCCAGCGCGCGCACGACGATCCGGTCGACGGCGGGCGGGATGCCCCGCGCGAGCGCCGACGGCGCCGGGATCTGCTTCGACATCACGTTCAGAACCGTCTCCCCTTCGCTCTCGGCGCGGAAGAGCCGCCTGCCCACGACCGACTCCCAGAGCACGATTCCGAGCGCGAAGACGTCGGTTCGCCGATCGACCTTCTTCCCCGAGAGCTGCTCGGGTGACATGTAGGCGAACTTTCCCTTCACTTCTCCGGTCATCGTGTGCGACTCGCGCCCGCGGGCCGAGGCGATGCCGAAGTCCATGACCTTGGCAACGCCGTCGTACAGGATGAAGACGTTCTGCGGCGATACGTCACGGTGCACGATGCCGAGAGGATGCCCGTCGGCGCCACGCGCCTCGTGAGCGGCATGCAGACCGCGGGCGGCGTCGGCTACCATGCGGCAGATCAGATCCACCGGTTTCACCATGGAGGTGCCGCTGGCCGTCATCGCCTCGGCGTAGAGCCGGCGAACGACCTTCGACAGGGTCTCGCCGTGAAGGTACTCGAGCGCCAGGAAGTAGCGGCCGTCCGCCTGGCCGAAGTCCACCACGGCGCACAGATTCGGGTGGGAGAGGCGCGATGCGATCCGCGCCTCGTCGAGGAACATCGTCACGAACTTCTGTTGAGCCGCGATCTCGGGCCTGAGCACCTTGAGCGCCACCCAGCGCTCGACGCCCGCTGGCCCGCGCATCTGGGCCAGGTACACCTCCCCCATGCCGCCCGAGGCGATCTCGTAGCGGAGCACGTACCGCCCGAGCCTCTTGCCGGAGACCTGGGTGGCCTCGAACGGCTCGACGCTGACGTTCGCTTTCACTCGATCTCGACGATCTCGGGTGGACCGAGCTGCGCCTCGTCGCTCCCGCTCGAAAGGAGGATCACGGACACGACCGCTACCGCGACGGCCGCACCCGCGCCCACTCCCACCCAGACCCATGGAAAGCCGCCCTCGTCGCGGCGCCGGTCGTTCGTGCTGCCGCCGATGAACCTTCCTCCGCCCGCCGAGACGTCGTCATCGCCATCCGGGTCGTCGGATCCCGCGCCGCGCGCGACGAAGCTGCCTGTCGCCTCGGCCAGGACCACGTTCGCCGCGGTCAAGAGCCGCGCAGTGCACCGGGTCTCGCGACCAGCAGGACCGGCATCGACCGCGATCTGCGCGGTTGCGCGACCACCATCGCCGGGCTCCGGCGTGCCGCGAGCCTCTCGGCCGCCGCAGCTCAAGGACGCGGTCGCAACGAGCGCTCCGAGGTCTCCGATGACGGTCACCCGGGCGCCGACGGGCGCTCCGGCCACGGGCGCGGGCGGGAGCTCGAGCGAGCATGCGAGCCCACCCGGTGGCACCCGGTTGCGCGCGGCGTCGAAGACGGCGGCCGCATCGGGAGGAGCGCCCTCGGGCGGCGTGAGCCCGCGGTCGAGAGACACGGCCCGGAGCGCGGCCCGGTCGGCCTCGCCGCGAGCTCCGCGCACCAGGCGCAAGACCGCCATGTAGCGGAGAGCCTCGACCACGTCGGCGCGCGAAGAAGACGAGTCCTCGAGCACGGACTCGAAGGTCCTCTCCGCTTCCTCGAAGCGGGCGCCCAGATAGTGGGCGCGTCCGTTGGCGAGCGCCGGCGCCTGAGCGCTGGCCGACAGCGGAAAGATCGCGACGAAGGCGATCGCCGCCACCAAGGAGGCTAGTCGTCTGTCCACAGCGAGATGATCGTGCCTGCGCTCGGCCAGTGTCAACGTGGTCAGGGGCAGATTTGCCTGTCCATATGTAGGGAAAGGGGCTCTTGCCGTTCGAGCGGACCACGACTAGCGTCGGTCCCCCAACCGCAAAAGAGGAGCCCGATGAGCCGACTATTGCTGGCGCTGTCCGCGATTGCTCTCGTCCCCGGCCTTGCCGTGGCCGCGACCGGTGGCCCCGATTACTTCGGGTACACGTGGGCCGACCAGGGCGACGGGCAGACCTACGAATGGGTCGACATCAGCGGAGACGATGACGCCCAGGAGCACACGCTGCAGGACGACGAGCAGTCGGGCGCGGTCGAGATCGGGTTCGACTTCGACTTCTACGGCGAGGTCTTCACGGAAGCCTACGTCCACTCCAACGGCTTCATCTCCTTCGCCGATCTGGCCGACATCTACCCGAACTTCTCGGGCACCACCTGCCCGCTTCCCGTCGACGACAACGTCGACGGCGCGGTCTACGCCTGGGTGCGCGACTTCAACCCCCTCGAGGGCGGGACGATCCACACCGCGACGATCGGCGAGGAAGGCGCGAGGATGTTCGTGGCCCAGTGGACCGACGTGCCCCTCTACACCCAGGAGGGTGGCCAGATCGATCCGATGACCGTCGAGATCATCCTCCACGAGGGCTCCAATGACGTCACGGTCCAGGTCATGACCGCCGGCGAGGAGCTCGGGGGCGACGGGATGATCGGCGTCGAGAGCCCCGATGGCCAGTCCGGGATCAGCTACGCGGGCTGCCTGACCAGCGGGAGCCTCACGGACGAGACGGTCGTGCGCTTCACCTACCCGACGAGCGAAGGGGCGGTGGTCCCGCACCAGCGGATCGGAGCGGGTGAGCCCGGTGACGACATCGAGTACGCGTTCACGGTCTACAACCGAACCGACGCGGAGGTCGTCCTGCCGATCGAGGTCACCGGCAACGGTTGGGAGACGGTCACCGATCCCGCGGACCAGGTCACCGTTCCGGCGAACGGCTCGGCCGAGCTCCAGGTCACCGCGAGCATCGCCGACGACGCCGTCCCGGGTGACGTCGACGTCGCGACGATCACGCTGACGGGCACCGAGGTCTTCGACCTCACGACGTTCACCGGCGTGCAGCGGCCCAGCCAGGGCCCCTGGCAGGTCGTCGCGCCCTTGCCGCTCGCAAACGACTACATGGTGGTGGCCGCCGCGGACGATGCGATCTGGTCGGCCGGCGGCAGGCAGGCCGAGGACCAGCAGTACACGGCGGCGGACCTCCTGTTCCGTTACGACGTCGCGACCAACGAATGGGCGAGCTCCAACGGCGGCGAGCTCGCGGCCATGCCCGAGGGTCGCTTCCTCGGCTCGGGCTGCGTCCTCGACGGCAAGCTCTACGTGATCGGGGGGCTCACGCCCGAGGTCGTCGACACCCAGTTCCAGATGGGCGACTCGACGTTCGTCTACGACATCGCGGCCAACACCTGGAGCGAGGGTCAGGCGCTGCCCGGTCCCCGCGCGGGCGGCACCGCGGTCTGCGACCCTGGCAGCGGCCGCATCTTCCTCATCGGTGGTTTCATGGAGGATGGCGACGACGCCGACGACGCATGGGACGACGTCCTGGCGGTCGAGCAGTATGACCCCACGGGCGACGCGTGGACCGTGGAGGGCGGCGACCTGACGGGATCCCGCTCCGCCTTCGCCGCGGTGCTCACGGGCGACGGCACCGTGGTCCTCGCGGGCGGCTTCTACAACGGCACGATCAGCACGATCGTCGAGGAGTACGACCTCGCGGGGGACTTCACCCCGCTGCCGCCCCTACCGCTCGGCCGCAGCTACGGCGTCGGCGGCGTCCTCGACGGCGAGGTCTGCGTGGCCTCCGGCGGGACCTCCACCGGATACTCCGAGGACTGGCTTTGCCTGGCCGACGAGGCGTGGGTGACGCAGATCGACCAGCTCGCGGTGCCGCTCTTGCCGGGTGGCGGCGGCGTGGCCGACGGCCACCTCTACGTCCTCGGTGGCCAGAACGACCAGGGCGACCAGGCCAACACGGTCGAGCGCTGGCCGTTCGCCGAGCTCCCCGAGGCCGACGGCGATGCCGACGCGGACGCGGATGCCGACGCCGATGCCGACACCGATGCGGACACCGATGCCGACGCCGACGCGGACGGCGACGGCGACGGCGACGGCGACGGCGACGCGGGCGGGGACGACGGCGGCTGCTGCACGGTGGCTCCCGGCGCGCCCTCCCACGATCGGATGGCGCTCCTGGCCCTCGGTGCCTTCGCCGCGATCGCCGCGCTGCGGCGCCGGAGCCGATCGTGAGAGCGGCGGCCGCGCTCGCCCTGGCGGTCGCCCTCCTGTCCTGCGCCGATGAGCGACCGACGATCGACCGCGTCCAGCCGAACGCGGTCCAGAAGTCGTTCCTGCAAGGGGAGTGGTACGCCCAGCAGACGGTCGTCGAGGTGCCGGCCACCGTGACCACCACGTTCGTCGGCGACTCGCAGTTCCCGGCGATGAGCCGGATCCGGTGGGACATCCAGGAGGACGTGCTGTACGCGCGTCGCTCCTACGAGCTCGTGCAGAACAGCGACGCGGACAACGGCGACGTGGCCGCGGGCGAGACGATCACCGAGAACGGGCAGCCGTACCAGGGGGCGATCCTCGCCGCCTACCGCATCGAGAGCCACTTCGACATCCGGCACGAGTACAACCCGACGACCGGCGAGGAGCTGAACATCATCGTCGAGAACTCGCAGGATCGGCCCTGGTACGAGCGGGAGTACATGCGCGTCGATTGGTCCGAGAACCTGGCGACCGACTTCTCCTTCTTCGTGGACGACGAGGCCGACGTCGCCTCGGTCCCCTACTTCATCCAGGAGAACGATCCAAACGAGGACGATCGGCCGCACTTCGCCGAGAGCTACTTCGACATCACGACCCAGCTCGCCGTGACGCCGGGCTCGGTCGACGTCGACTGGTATCCGGCCCCGGTCCCGATGTGCTGGTTCTTCTACCACGAGCAGGAGGACTGCTCGACGACGATCATCAAGGTCAGAAACTCGTACCTGCGCGTCGACCCCTCGCACCAGTACGAGCCGATGGTCTACGACGGCAAGCTCACCGAGGCCTTCGGCTTCTTCGACATCGCCCGGCTCCACCAGGAGCAGCACAACGGCGTGCGCGAGACCGATCGGCGGCGGCTCATCAACCGGCACAACCTCTGGCAGCGCTGGTACGACGACCAGAACGACCCGATCCCGTACGCCGAGCGCGAGGTCCGGCCGATGGTCTACTACCTCAACGAGGAGTGGCCGACGGAGCTCCGGGAGGTCGCCATGGACGTCGCGGACGAGTGGAACGTCGCCTTCCGGGACGTGGTCAAGGCGCAGACCGGCTGGGCGGACGACCGGACGCCGGACGTCTTCATCCTCTGCCCGAACAACCCCGTCAAGGAAGGCGACCGGCCAGAGTGCGGGCCGGCGGGAACGCGGGCGCGCGTCGGCGACATCCGCTACAGCTTCCTGTACTGGGTGAAGGACTGGTACGACGGCTGGCAGCTCCTCGGTCTCGGGCCGTCGAACGCCGACCCGCTGACCGGCGAGATCATCTCGGGGATGGCCTACATCTTCCTGTACAACGACCAGGTCGCGACCGACGTCGAGGAGATGGTTCGTCTCCTGAACGGCGAGATCTCGCCGACCGACTACATCGACGGCGTCGACCTCGGCCGCTGGGTCGAGGCGACCGGTGAGGGAGAGCAGGCGAGCCCACGGGTCGTGACGCCCGAGGAGGTCGCCTCGATGCGGCGCGCGATGGACGTGGGCTGGACGCGGTCGCTCCCTCGTGGCGACGGACGCTGGCTGCCGCCGGGCGGCATGGGCCGCAGCGAGGCGGGCCGCGCCCTCTCGGCGCTGCAGCGGACGGGCGCCTTCGATCCGTCGCGGGATCCGGGCGACGCGCTACTCACCTCGTTGCGCGGCACCCCGATCGAGTCGATGCTCGTCAACGACGAGATCCTGATGGCGGCGGGGCAGGTGCCTGGAACGCCGCTGTCCGACGAGATCCTCGATCGCGCCTCGATCACGCGGTCCGGGTTGATCGGCGCGCTGCGAGGCATCGACCGGTTCCGAACGAACCTGGGCCGGCGTGGGATCGACGTCGCCGAGATGGTGGACGACGCGCAGATGGGGCTCGCCCAGGAGCTCCGCGGGAAGTCGAGCGACGAGATCTGGCAAGCCGCGCGGGAGCGGATCGTCCACGCGGTCGCGGCGCACGAGATCGGCCACTCGGTCGGGCTCATGCACAACTTCGGCGGGAGCGAGGACGTCTTCAACTACGACCCCACGTACTGGGAGCTGAGGACGAACGGCTTCACGACCGATCCCCAGCCCCGCTACATCGATCCCATCACGCCCGAGCAGATCTCGGGCAGCATCTACAACTACGCATACTCGTCCGTGATGGACTACGCCGGCCGGCTCACGATCGACGGCGCCGGCATCGGCCGCTACGACCGCGCCGCCGTGATGTACGGGTACGCTGGGCTCGTCGAGGCCTTCGAGAACACGGGAGCCGCGCAGGAGGCGGACCTGTCGGAGTACTGGTCCGGGGCCGGCGCCCACCTCAGGTTCATGAACGACGGGCCGAGGGCCTTCCACTACACCGAGTGGTATCGCCTCATGGGCGACCTGATGTGGAGGGACGACAACCGGCGGCTGGTGCCGGTGAGCGAGCTCACGGAGGACCTCGCCGCGTGGGAGAGCCCCGAGACGGGCGAGAGGCTGGTACGCGTCCCCTACGTCTATTGCTCGCACAATCGGGTCGACATCTCCGAGAACTGCCTCACGCGCGACGTGGGCGCCGATCCGTACGAGCGGATGGTCAACGGCCTGCAGGCCTTGAACACCTGGTACGTCACGCGGGCGTTCACGCGATCCGAGTACGGCTTCGCGCCGGAGAGGTACATCGCGCGGACCTACGGGCGGCACTACGATCGACTGAAGGGCTTCAACGACATCTATGCCCTGTACAACGGGCTGCTGCCGACGCTCTACAGCGACGAGCAGATCGGGGAGTTCTTCACCGATCCAGATGTCGGCTGGGGGAACTTCACGGTCGCGATTCACGACGCGTTCAACCAGCTCGCGCGGACGCTCACGATGCCCGACGTCAACGACTACCGCGCGGGACTGCAGCCCGACGGGACGAGGGCGCTCGTCGCGACCGGCTTCGGCGGGGGCGTGCCGCTCGACGTCACTCAGGGCCGGTACTTCACCACCGCGTGGTGGGACTCGAGCTACGACGACGACTGCGGCTACTACTTCTGGGAGTGCCTGCACCACGTGGGCTTCTACCTGGACAAGGTGATGGCGCTCCTCGCGATGAGCGACGCGCAGACCTACTTCGTCGCGCGAGACACGGCCGAGGACATCCGGGAGTGGCGAATCAGCTTCTACGACGACTTCGCCACGCAGATCACGGATCTGGTCGGGGGAATTCTGTCCCAGGACTACGCGGACATCGCTCCGTACCTGGAACCCGAGAGCGGCACTTACCTCGAACGCGACCATGCGGATCCGGAGCTCGACGCCGTCACGGTGGCGCCGGTCGAGGGCGCATCGCCGGTGGATCCGTTTGCCGGCTTCACGGTTCAGCTCTACGCCGCGGTGCTCGGTGCCGCGCGGATGCACAACAACTTCGACTACCGCTTCGACGACGCGCTTCGAATGTGGATCGCAGGCAACGGACACTCCGTGAGCTCGCCGACCGTTTCGTACACGGACCCGACGACCGGCTTCACCTACCTGGCCCTCGACCTGCCTAACGGCGTTGCCGCTCGAGTGATCGCCCGCGCGAACCTGCTCAGGTCCCGAAGCCCCCTCTGCAACGACGAGGACGACGAGGCGCCCGACGCCTGCGTCCCCGCGCTCCCCTCGGCCCAGCGCGAGTCCGCCCTCGGCGCCCTGCAGCTCCTCAAGTCGAACCTCGACATCCTCGTGGACCTGACGGGCCACATGGACTCGATGTCCGACGGCTACGGTGATCCGTTCGATCCCGGCGGCAGCCAGTAGCCGCCAAGGTTCAGCCGCAGTCGAAGGCGGCCGGGGCGCACTCGCAGATTCGAGCGCGCTCCTGGATCGTGACGCAGACGCCACCCAGGTCGCAGCAGAAGGCGATCTCGAGGCAGGTCTCGCCGTCATCGCAGGCGCCTGCGTGCGCCCCGCAGGCCCGGTCTGCGCTCGACTCGGGCCCGCACGTGCCGGGACCGTCCTCGCGATAGCAGGTCAGCTTCGGCCCGCACTCGATCTCCGGGCTGCAGCCCGATCCGAATCGGAGCAGGACTGACCCGGGGGACAGCGAATGGCGGCGCAGGGATCTTCGGAGGCAGGATGGCCATCCTCCGACTCGCACCCGAAGGCGGCGAAGAGCCACAGCGAGCCGGCGAGCCACCGCGCCACCGAGCAATCGATCCACAGGCATACGCGGTTGTCCATGCCTCCCGGATCTCCCTCGCTCGCGGGGAATCCGATATCGTCGCGTCATGCGTGCCTTCCTCTGGACCGTGACGCTCGCGTTGCTCGCCTTGCCTTCCCCGGCGGCGTTCGGACAAGACATCCTCGTGTGGGCGACGGGCAATGAAGGCGGCAGCACGGCGGCCATCGCGACGTGGGTCATGGACTCGGGCCGCTTCACTTCCGTCGATAGCCGCACGGACCTGACCGTCCCTCTGGCGACGCTCCAGGGCTACGATGCGGTGCTCTTCTTCACCAACGGCGGTGGCGACTCGGAGACGAACGGTGACACCCTGGCGGACTACCTCGACGGTGGCGGGCCGCTCGTGGTCATGACCTTTGCCTGGGCCGAGCAGGGAGGCAACACGCTCGGCGGACGGTTCCGCAACGAGCAGTACAGCCCGTTCGTCATCCAGGGCGCCTCCCTGTATTCGGACTCTAGCCTCGGAGAGACCGACGGGAGCTCGCTGTGGGAGGACGTCGATTCGCTCACCGCCAACTACCGGGACAACGTCGAGCTCGACGCCGACGCGACGCTGCGCGGCTCCTGGACCGACGGCAGGCCGCTCGCGGCCGAGAAGGAGGGGTGCCTGGCGCTGAGCTTCTTCCCGGATGACTCCTACGGTGAGATTAGCGGCGACTACCGAACGCTCGTGGTCAACGCGCTCGTGGAGGTCCTCGGCGGCGGGCGGTGCCTCGGAGGCGCCCCCAATGGCCTGCGCGAGGGCAACGAGGAGTGCGACGACGGAGACATGGACGATGAGGACGCCTGCACGACCTCGTGCCGAAATGCGCGCTGCGGCGACGCCTTCGTTCGCGCGGGCGCCGAGGAGTGCGACGACGGAAACGAGGTGGACACGGATGCGTGCCTGACCTCCTGCGCCCAGGCATCGTGCGGTGACGGGATCCTGTGGGACGGCGAGGAGACCTGCGACGACGCCAACCAGAGCGACGCCGATGCGTGCCTGAGCGACTGCACCCTCAACGTTTGCGGGGACGGGTTCGTGCGGGAGGGCGCCGAGGACTGCGACGATGCCAACCGCGACAACACCGACGAGTGCGTCGACTGCGAGGACGCGCGCTGCGGAGACGGGGAGGTGTGGGAGGGCCACGAGGAGTGCGACGACGGCAACGTCATCGACGACGACGCATGCTCGAGCTCTTGCGAGCTGCCTGGCTGCGGCGACGGAACCGTCGGGCCGGGAGAGGAGTGCGACGACGGCGACGACGACGACACCGACGGTTGTCTCTCGACCTGCACCAGCGCGCGCTGCGGCGACGGCGCGGTGCAGATGGGCGTGGAGGAGTGCGACGACGGCAACGACATCGACGAGGACGCGTGCTCGAGCGGTTGCGAGCTCTACTCCTGCGGCGACGGGACCGTCGACGAGGGTGAGCAGTGCGACGACGGCGACGACGACGAGACCGACGACTGCCTGTCCACCTGCGCCGCGGCCCGCTGCGGCGACGGCTTCGTCCACGCGGGCGAGGAGCTGTGCGACGACGGCAATGGCGAGGATGGCGACGAATGCTCCAACGACTGCGCGCCCTCGAGCTGCGGGGACGCCGTGGTCCAACCCGGCGAGGAGTGCGACGACGGCGACTTCGACGAGACGGACGATTGCCCTTCGACCTGCCGGACCGCGTCGTGCGGAGACGGCCACCTCCGCGCCGACTCGGAGGAGTGCGACGACGGGAACGACGAGGGCGGCGATGGCTGCTCGTCGGACTGTGCCGAAGAGGCCGGGGACGGCGACGACGACGATGGGAGCGGCGGTTCCGGCCGGGCGGGGCCCGGCTGCGCGTGCCGGAGCGGCGGCGCCTCGGGCTCGGGGCGCGGCGCGCTCGCGCTGCTCGCGCTGGCGGCCGGCCTCGTTGCGCCTCGCCGCCGGGGACGCAAGGACCGGCGTGTCTGCTCGATCTCCAAGCCTTCCGGGTCGCCGGTCACATCCGGTGGCAGACGTTGCACTCCCAGTAGTTGTCGTAGCGATAGGGAGTGCCGAACGTGACCGAGGTCTGCTCGAAGTGGCAGGCCACGTTGGTGCAGGTGCGAGTCTCGGCGTCCCAGCGCGCGTCGCCGAGGTCGAGCGGGGTCGGGTAGATGTCGAAGAGCTCGGTGGCGTCGAACTCCACGTCGATGGTGCCGTCGACGTGCCGGTCGTAGCCGGCGATCTCGACTTCGTCGAAGGTCGTGAGGCCCATCTCGTCGCGGGCGAAGGTTGCGATCTCCTCGACGGTCGCCAGGTGGCAGGTCCGGCAGGGCACCGGATCGCGGCCGTGGTTCCAGATGTGGAGGTCCTCGTAGCCGTCCGGATCGAGGAACGCGTGGCTCTCGCCCGCGCCCGCCTCGACGCCGGGGAACTCCCCGCGCGGCGGGTAGCCGTGACAGCCGCCGCAGCCGAGATCGCCTCCCCACACGGGAGCGGTAGGAACGCGACGCCGGTCGACCTCGTACGGTGGGTAATCGAGGGGATACCCGTCGGGCTCGAAGTCGACGCCGGGCTCCGGGACGTCGGGCGCCGAGGTCTGCATCCCGCCATGGCAGTAGACCTCGGAGCAGGTCCCGAGCGTGTAGTCGACGCCGAACGTGTCGGTGAGGACGTCGGGACCCTCCTCGTAGGCGGCGTCCGGGCTCGAGGACTTGAGCGATCCCTCTGGCGCCGCGGGGTCGTAGAGCTCGACCTCCGCGAGCCCGCCGTTCATGTGGTGGCCCTGGTCGAGGGGATGGCAGTAGCCGCAGCCGAAGGCATAGCCGTCCGGTGACTCGAGGTCCGCCGCGGTCCCAAGACCGCCGTACTCCGGGGCGGCGAGCGCCGCGTGGGTCTGGTGCGAGCCGGTCGCGGGCGGCAGGTCGTGGCAAGATCCGCAGGGCAGGTCACCGCCGAGGTCCACCTCGCCATTGATGTGGAGCTCGGGCGCGACGATGTGGCGGTCCTCGTCGACCACGCCTCCGTGGCATCGAGCACAGCCGTCTCTCCGCGGGTGCCCGCTGGTCGGCGGCAGCCCGTGGCAGGTCCCGCAGGCGGCCTGCGTCCCGTCCACCTGCGTCCAGGTCGGCGAGTCCTGCGTCCCACCCGAGAGGGTGCCACCGTGGCAGTAGACGCCCGAGCAGCTCGTCCCGTCCCACTCAGGCTCCGCGCGGTCGGTCGTCGCGAGGTCGCCGAAGGTGAGCTCGGCGACGCCGTCTGGGTCGATGTGAGTGGCGTCGCCCACGTCGCCCGGCACCAGGTGACAGTCGGTGCAGACCACCTGAGCGTGCCAGTCCGATTCGCCCAGGTGGGACGCGTGCGCGCCGACGCCCCGGTCGGCGGTCGAATCGTTGCCGTGCGTGTCGACCGGCGGTGCCGGGCCCAGGTCGCTGCCGTGGCAGCTCGTGCAGCTCACGTCCACGTCGAGGTTGCCGTCGCCATGCCGCTGGGGATCGAGCGGGGTGAAGCGATCGAACGGGTGACAGCCGCCGCAGGTCACCTGGCCGACGTCGGGATGAGGTGCGGGCGGAGGAACGCCGTGACAGGAGCCGCAGTACGCCTCGCCCCCCCCACCGGTCCAGTCCGGCGTGGTGTTCTCCCCGCCGGCGAGCGTCACTCCGTGGCAGTAGACCGTGCAGTACTGCCCGTCCCAACCCGGCACGACCTCCTCGGCCGAGGCGACCTCGGCCCAGACGATCTCGGCCGGCGGATCGTCCACGTGGCCCTCTTCGTCGATCTGATCGGGGACGATGTGGCAGTCGGTGCACTCGCGCCGTCGGTAGAGGCTGCCGGCCCCGAGGTGCTCCCGGTGGGCTCCAACGGTGGGCAAGCTCGTGTCACGGCGGCCGAGCGTGTCGACGGGCGGCGCAGGCTCGTCCCCGCTGCCGTGACAGCTCGTGCAGGTGAGCGGCTCGGGCCCCGCGTCCGAGCCAGCGTCGGGGCTGGCGTCCGGGCCCGCGTCGAGCGCCGCGTCGAGCCCAGCCTCGAGCGCTTCATCGACCTCCGCGTCGAGTGTCGCATCCGGAGCGGACGCGTCCAGCCCCGCGTCGGGGCCGGCGTCGGGAGCGGCGTCCGGCGCCGCGTCGACCGCCGCGTCGAGCCCGGCGTCCACCATCGTGATGCCGTCGACTGCCCCCGTCGAGCTGCAGTCACAGCCGGCGAGGCACACCGCGATCATGACCGTAGTCAGAGTCCGGGCACGCAGCATCGCCGTCACCTCCGAGGCTGGCCAGCCCGCCCCTTCTAGCGAGGCTCACGATCGGATCAATGACAGCTCACAGGAGGATCGACAGGCAGGTGAGCGACCCGTCGGCCTTGCGGATCTCCGTCGTGTCCAATGGGAGCACTCGGAACCCCGCGTTCTCGACCGCGCGTCGAGTGACGGGGGCGTCCCTGGGCGCGAGGACGACGTCGCCGATCGCGACGCAGTTGGCGGCGTGCGTCTCGTCCCGGTCCACGATGATCGCGTCGACGTCTCCGAGCTTGCTCGGCGCGATCGTGCCCCTGGCGAGCAGCAGCTTGCCGCCGCCGAGGTACGAGCAGACGCACTTCAGATGGAGGATCCCGGCCATCGGAACCTCGATCACCTCGAGGCCGATCGGTCCGAAGACCGCCCGCGCCCTCGCGATGCCCGCCGAGTTGGTGCGCTGGCCGTGGCCAACGTACAACCGGCTGCCGATCCGCAGGCAGTCCCCACCCTCGAGCGTGGCCGGAGCCTTCACCGACTCGACCCGCACGTGGTTCGCGAGGACTTCGAGGACCGGCGTCTCCTCCCCGCGTCTCGTTCGCTCGCCGTGCCGGCCAACCAGCGCGACACCACCGTGGACCACGGCACAGTCCTCGACGAAGCAGCAGTCCGGGTGGCGCTCGTCGGGCGGTATCTGCACGACCTCCAGGCCAAGTGAGCGGAGCGCCGCCACGTATGCATCGTGCTCGGCGATCGCTCGCTCGACCTGGATGGGCTCGGCCGGCCGTACCCGTACCGTGGCCATGGCGAACGAGCGCGGGACTCCGCGGGTGATCGCGAGCCGGGAGGGAGCGCCCATTTACTGTCGTCCCTGCTCCCGTGCGATGTCGTCCAGAACGCCCCTCATCTGCTCGCGCATGGCTTCGCTCGCGGTCGTCGTGCTTCCGTCGAGCGAGCGTAGGTCGGTCGAGGTGAGGCCCGAGCGAATGGAGAAGGCCGTCCGGTGCAGCTCGGCGACCAGCCGGGCGCCCCAGTCCTCGGGCGCCTCGTTCCGGACGGGCGCTGCGTCCGCGCACGCGCCCAGTAGCGCGCCCTGCGGTGAGCGGATGCAGGCTCTCAGCGCCGCGCCGACCTGCTCGACGCTGACCACGAACCCCGAGTCCGCCTCGTCGAAGCGAGGGGATCGGGCGAGGAGCGTCGCGGCTCGCTCGGCGGCAGGCCCCGCCGCCTGAAGCCGGATCACCGCGGGAACGGCGATCCCCATCCGCCGCAAGACGCCCGGGTCTCGCTGCATCGCGCGCTCCAGGAGAGCGAGTGCCGTCGCATCCTGACGCTCGCCCGCCGCGGCGATGGCTCCTACGGCCGCGACCCGCGCACCGAGCAGCGGCTCAGCGGCGGGAAGGTGGGCGAGCGCGGATTGAGCGAAGGCGAGCGACCTCGGGCCCTCGCCCTGGGCGAGCGCGACCTCGGCCTCGATCGCGTCGTAGTAGGCGACGAGCGCCGGCATCGCGGCGTCCTCGACCCTCGCGCGCGCGAGCGCGACCGAGACGACGCCCGCACCGAGGATCTCGACGAGATCCCCGACGAGCCAGGTCGGAACGGGCTCGATCCCGCCATGCACGTGGACGCGGAGGGTCGAGATCAATCGGTCGTCGTCCGACAGGACGCTCGCGATCCGCTCGTCGTCCGGCCACGCCTGGACTCGCCCCGAGAGCGCCTCGAGGGACCCCGACACGCGGCCGACGGTGCCGGACCAGCTCGCGCGCTCGGCGATCGTCTCGGCGCGGGCGCGGAGGATCGCCCTCCTGAGAAGCGCGTGGGCGCCCAGCGCCTGCTCGGGCCTCGACGAGGTCAGGCCGCGTCGATCCGGGTGCTCGATCGCACGGGAGATGCAGCCAAGGCCCGTGTCGATCTCACCCGCAAGCAGCATGATGGTCGCGACCGTCGCGTCGTTGTCGGCGTGGTCCTGGTCGCGCAGGTGCGCGGGCTGCCTGGTCCTCCACCGCTGCATCTCGCGCAGGGCCTCGACCGCGCGGTCCATCTTGCCCTCGTCCGCGTACAGGAGCGCGAGCAAGCGCCAGGGGTTGGCGGTCGTGAACTCGAGGCGGCGCGTGCCCTCGAGCGCGAGGCGCTCCACCTCGTCGTGGCGCAGGATCGAGGCGGCCCCGATCGCGGCGTTGTACGCGTGAACCGTCACGTGTGGAGCCGTGAGCGGGTTCGAGTCGCTGCTCGCGTCCCTGCGCCGGCGAGCCCGGTCGAGCGCCGCGAGGCATGCCTGATGGTGTGCCTGACGCTGCCTCGCCTCTCCCTCGATGGCGCACAGGGAGTTCAGGCCGAGCGATTGCTGCCACTCGTCGCTCGAGCGCGCCGCGTTTTGCGCGAAGAACCGCGCCTCGGCGAAGCGCCCGAGGTGCAGGAGCGGCCAGGCATGCTCCGCCGTCAGGTCCGGGTCGTAGAGCGAGTCGTAGAACTCCAGGATCTGGAGCTGGTACGCGTACTGCTCCATCTCCCCCGCGAGCTGCTGGATGGCGTGAAGCACCTCGCGATGGAGCTGCCACGGGGCGCCGGCCGGCCGCTCGGTCCCCCACCGCATCTCGTAGATCTCGCGGGCATGTCCGAGGTGGAACATGGCGCGGGCCAGCGAGCCCTCCGCCTCGCGGAGCACGGCCCCCATCACGTAGTTGCCCACGATCGAGTCGGGGTCGTAGCGCAGGACCTCCTCGGCCTTGGCCCGCGCCGCGAGTGGCTTGTCGTCGTGGTAGAGCCGGTATGCCTCCTGCTCGAGGGCAGTGCCCACGAAGTGCGGCGCCTGCGGCTGCGCCTCGAGCCCCGAGAGGACGAGCCCCGTGGACACGAGCACGAGAGAGATCGTCGCGGCTCGCTTCATTTTCTCATCGTGCTCCTCGAGAGCTTCTCCAGTGGCTGAACCAGACAGCCCCTGACCACCGACTCTGTGGTCTCGGAGCCCGGGGCGAGCTCGAGGCGATGCCCGAACACCAGGGGCGCCAGCGCCTCCACGTCCTCGGCGGAGACGTAGTCGCGCATCCGGCTGAGCGCCCTCGCCTGCAGCGCCGGGATCATCAGGACGAGCGACCGCGTCGAGGCGCCCTGGAGGATCCGCTCGTCGCTGCGGGTCTTCTCGGCGATGTCCACGAGACACTCACGCACCTCGGCGACGACGTGGATCTGGTTCTCGATGACGACCCGTGCGTCGATGATCTCGGTCCGCGTGACGCGCGGCAGGTCGCGGCCGGCCCCGGCCTTCCGGGCCTTGGCGCTCGCGAGGACCTCCAGCTCCGCCTCGCGCGGGATGTGCTTCATCCGGATCTTGAAGAGGAAGCGGTCGAGCTGGGCGCTCGGCAGGGGGAACGTGCCGGCGAGGTCCAGCGGGTTCTGGGTCGCGATCACGAAGAAGAGCTCGTCCAGCTTGCGCGTCCGGTTGTCGACAGTGCTCTGCTTCTCGGCCATCGCCTCGAGCATCGCGGCCTGCACCTTGGGCGAGGTGCGGTTGATCTCGTCCGCGAGGACGACGTGCGCGAAGATCGGGCCGGGCCGGAAGAAGAACTTGTTCGTGTTCGGGTCGAACACCGTCGTCCCGGTCACGTCGGAGGGCAACAGGTCCGGCGTGAACTGGATCCGCCGGAACGTGACGATGTGGTCGTCGGGGCGGTCGTCGACGATGCAGTCGCCCAGCGCCTTGGCGAGGGTGGTCTTGCCGGAGCCGGGGAAGTCCTCGAGCAGGATGTGCCCGTCGGAGAGGAGCGCGATGATGATGAGCTCGATCACCTCGTCGCGCCCGCGCACCGCCGTCTGCAACCGCTCTCGCAGGCGCTGCACGGCGCCATAGGCCCCTTGAAGGTCGTTGATCGGCGGGGCGAGCGTCCGGGTGATGTGCTCGCTCTGCGGGATGTCGCTGTTCCTCGTCTCGGCCTCGGTCATCGTCATCGTGACTCCAGGAATGAAAGGGGATGGAGAAGGCCCAAGAGAAGCCGCCAGCGCTTCGTGGCCCTCGGGATCTCGCGGCGCACCGCCTTCAGGCACCGTCGCCACTCGTCCCGTCGCAGCTCGGGGCGGTGCTCGTGATCGATGTCGGGTCGGCGGAGGCGCGCCGCGAGGTGCATCCGTGTCAGCTCGCCGAAGGACGGCACCGTGTCCTTCACTCGCCAGGCGAACCGCTCCCGGCATTCGCCCTCCTCGCGGCACAGGCCGGCCTCCGCGAGCACGTCGAGCGCCGCACGGTAGCCCACGACGGGCATCGCCCCCGCGCCCGCGAACACGGGACAGAGCCTCCTGTAGAGCTTGACGCAGTACAGGACGAGCGCCGCGGCGAGGATGAGCGCGAGCGCGCCGAGACCGATGTCGCGTCCGTAGTGGGCGTACGGCGGCGCGTGATCGCGCGGCGGCTGCATCGGGTCGGGGGGCTGTTCGCGCGCCATCTCGCCGAGGAGCCGCTGCAGGTCCTCGTCCGTGGCGCTGCCCGGTGGGTCGAGGCTGCGCTCGGCCTGGACGTCGAGGACGATCCAGCCGAGGCCCTCGAGGTGCAGCTCTGGCCAGGCGTGTGCGTCGCCGCCGCGGATGAGGATCGCCGATCCGCCGCGCCGGTTGTCCTCCGCCGACATGTAGCCGGTGCCGATCCGCGTCGGAATCCCGAGCGAGCGCCAGAGGAACGTCGCGGAGTGAGCGAAGTGAACGCAGTAGCCGGTGCGGTTGCCGAAGAGGAAGTCGGCCGTCGGATCGTCCATTCCCGCGTGGCGGTGGCGGGTCGAGTAGATGAGCTCGTGGTCCAGCCATGCCTTGATCGCCAGCGCCTTCGCGAACGGGTCGTCTCGGTGCCGCGGTGGGAGCTTGGACACGATCTGCCTTGCGAGCTGGGCGTAGCGCGGGTCCGCGGGGCCGGCGGTGTAGTACGCCCGGATCTCGTCGGTCCACCGGGGATCGCCGGCCTTTCGGCCGAGGAGCGAGCGAAAGTCGATCTTCTGGGAGGCCGCCTCGAACCGATACGCGCGAAGGAAGCGGTTCGGGTTGGGGTTCGGCGCGGGCGAGAACGAGAGCGGCGTCTCCAGCGCGAACGGGTGAGTGTGCTCGACGAGGAGCGCGACCCTCGCCTTCACCGTCGTGCGGCCGGCGATGGGGGGTGGGTCGCGGACGGGAGTGACCTGGGTGGGAAAATCCGCGAGAGTGTCGAGGTCGACGTCGGAGCGCGTCGTCGCCACGAGGCGCTTCCCGTTGTACTCGCTCCACGCCTCCTGGCGGAAGTAATAGGCCTGCGACGGCGGCGAGTAGTCGTCATCGAGGATCACGACCGCCATCGGCGCGGGCGAGTTGGATGGCCCCTGGTCCTCGCTCAGCCGCTCGCTCGGCGGCGGTACGCCCTGGCCTTGCCCTCCGTCAGAGCCCTGAGGCGGCGGCGCGGGCCCGATGCTCCCGTCGCTGATCTGCGGCGGCGGCGTACCGCCGTCCATGCCGCCGTCTTTCCCGCCCTGCCCTCCTCCGTCCGCGTGGCTCGGCTGCTCGGAGCCACCGTCTCTGCCGCTCTGCCCTCCTCCATCCTGCTGGTTCTGCCCGCCGCCATCGACGCGATTCGGGCCGCGACCTCCGTCGTTTCCTCGCGGCGTCTCGTGCGGGGACTGGTCCGACGGCTCGTTGGTGAGCCCGAGGTCGTTCGCCGCGCTGGCCCTGGGCAGTCCCGAGACGTTGAGACACAGAACGGCCAGTAGCGCCAGCGCGAGGAGCGCGACGAGCGAGGACCACGACAGGCCATCGCGCTTCTCCGCGAGGAGCAGCACCGCCAGGATGACGACCGACGCCCCGCCGATCGCGAGGAAGACCTGAGCGGGGTCGATCCCGGCCTGCCACGCCCAGTCGGAGAGCCAGAGCGGCCGCGCGATCACGCCGTCGCGGTGCGCCGCGAACGCCGTCGCGAAGGCGGCCGCGATGAACACGAGCTCGAGCGCCAACGCCGCAGGCTTGCGGACGAGGACTGCCCTGAGCGCCGCGTTCGCGGACAGGGCGAGGACGCCGTAGCGTGCGACTCCAGCGGCCCGGATCGCGGTGCCCGGTCCGATCAGCGAGGGGAGGAACGTCGTGGTCAGGGACAAGGAGGCGATCTCGAACGTCGCCGCCAGGAGGAGCCCGAACCCTCCGACGATCACGACGAGCCGCAGCCGCGAGCGGGCGAGGAGCTCACCCGCCACGACACCCAGGACCGCACCCGTCATTGCGGCGATCAACCCCTCTGTGGACGTCGTGCCCCAGGCGAGCGACAGCGCGGCCATCGCCATGGCGAGGGCTCGAAGCGGGTGGCGCGCGCGCGTGAGGAGGCCCCCCATCGATCAGGCCGCCTCGAGGGCGCGTCGGTGCCCCTCGGCCCAGACCCGGCCGGCCAGTCTATCCACGAGCAGGACCTTCGATCGGGTCGCTCCGAGCGCGTTGATCACCGTCGCCACCTCGTCGGCGCCTGCCGGCGCCGTCGCACCGAGCCCCTTCGTGTCGGGACGGCGCAGCGCGAACCGCGCCAGCCACGCCTTGCGCGGCTGGCGGGCGATGCCGTCGGTGCAGACGACGAATTCGACACTCGACCCGGGGAGGCTCGCGCCGGCCCGACCCCGCGCGACGGCGACGACCCGCTCGAGCCAGGGTCCGGGTCTGGCCGGAACGAAGACGACCGCCCGACCGACCGAGCCCGGGGTGGCCCGCGCCAGAAACGACGCGAGCCCGGCGCCTGCCTGCTCGGGCTGGGTCCGCGATGACCGCGCCAGGATCTCCATCGCGATGGGCAGGGACTTCGCCCGCGCCTCGGTCCCGTCGGTGCCGAGCACCCATTCGCGCCCGAGAGCGCCGCCCTCGACGGCCACGCGCGCGGCCCCAGCGGCCGGCTCGTCTGCTTCGCCCGCGACGAGATAGGCGACGGTCTGGCGCACGGGGCTGATGGCACGCTCCGGCGTCCGAACGATGAGCTGCCTCGACTTCGCGAAGACCTTCCACAGGACGTACTTGATCGGATCGCCGGGGACGTAGTGGCGCATGTCGATGCGCTCCCCCTCGGGCGGTCCGTCGGGGTGGGACAGATCCTCTCCTCCCGCGATGCTCCGGACGACGTGCATCTGGCGGAGCGCGCCGACCGAGGGGACGAACCGGACGGCCCGCTCCTGCGTGGCGCGGAACGCGATGGCCGCGAGGCCAAACGCGTCACCTACCTCCACGCGCCGCACGATCGCGTCCGAGAGCCCTCTGCGGGTCGGAACGATCTCCTCCTGGGCCCTCGAGCGAACGCGTTTGGGCCTGACGGTGGCGGCGGGATCGAGCCAGGTCCAAGACACCCTGATGAACGGCAGGTACCAGAGCCTTGGTAGCGCGAACCCCGTCGACACCGCGAATCCACACTCGACGTGCAAGGGCTCGCCCGCCGGCATCTTCCGGAGCTTCGCCCAGAGGATCAGGGCCGCCAGCGTGACGACGAGGACCGCCAGGGCGCCCAGCGACAGGCCCACTGCGCCGACGACGAGCAACACGAGGTCGATGCGACCGACGCCGTAGCGAAGCAGGGCGAACAGGGAGCCGCCCACCGCAAGGGCCCCGAGGACCGTCAGCGGGAAGATCTCGCGGGCTGTGCGACCGTAGCGGCGCACTCGGTCGAAAAGGCGGCGCATGACCTCGCTCTCGCTAGCGGGTTTCTACCACCATCCGCACCCACCCGAGTTGCTGCGGGGATAGAAAGGCGGGGGAGCGACCTTGACGTGCGGAGCAGCGGGGGGATCGAAGCATCCCACGCGGCGGAAGACCGTCGGGTCGTTGACCGAGCGTCCGCCGTCGTTGTTCACCGACTGGAACTCCTGAATGGCCGGATCGATCGTCCCCGAGAAGTGGTCGAGGTTGTACTCCCCCGAAACGGGAGCCCGACCGCAGAAGGCCGTCTCGGGACGCCACGAGGTTCCCCAGAAGTGGATCCGGCCGTCGTCGATCGTCCCCTGAGCGGTCATGAAGACGGTCCAGTGCGACCCGAAACCGGTGCACGCGGGCGGCTCGGCGTCCCGTGGCCCTCCGCTCCAGACGTGTGCCTGGATCTCACCGGTGAGCCCGGACGAGCTGCCTTGCGCGCGGCGGATCCTCAGCGAGAAGACGTACCAGTCCGCGTACTCAGGATAGTACTTGTGCGACATCCACGTTCCTTCGACGGGATCGCTGCACGTCGCGGGAGGCGGCAGCCTCGCGCGCTGCTCCTGCACGTCCGCAGGAGCGAGGGGCGCCGTCACGAGGACGCAGATCGCGACCAGGAGTGGCGCCGCGACCAGCCTCCGTCGGTTGTGTCGCGCTCGGTCCACGCCGAGCAATCCTGGTTCAGCGGCTGGCACCGGTCAAGCGCCGGAGCGTCGGCCCCTCCCGATGGACCTCGCCGACGCGGCCCTCGTGACGGTGGCGGATCGCGAGGGGCTTCACCGGATCTTCACCGTCGACCGCGACGACTTGACGCATCTATCGGCCGAAAGGCGGGACGAAGCGCTTCACGCTGATTCCGGGATGACTCGAGAGCGGGGCACGCGGTCTCGGCGCATGCCCCGCTCCGAGGTCACGGCAGAAGAACGCCATCAGGTCGAGCCGGGGGCCGGCCGCAGGACATGGATGCGCCGCTCGCCGGCCACGTACATGACGGCCAGGGGCAGACCGTAGAAGACCGCGTGCATCACGGCCTGGAGGAACTGCGGCGTCTCCAGGAACCACGAGTACGCGAACCGAGCGATGACCTGGACATTCACGACCCAGAGCACGAGACCGTAGAGAAGTCCCAGGGCCGACTCACGGCTGAAGCTCGTCCGCACCTTCGCCGCCAGCGGTCGGTTGAGCAAGGCATAGATGACGCCGAACGCGGCGGACAGGACCAGGTGGACGACGATCCCTATCAAGGCAGCGAGCCCCAACGGGGTCTCCCGAAGGGCGTCGCCGCCCAGAAGCACGCTTGCAAACATCCTGAGCGGCTGGAGAGGGGGCATGCCCATGATTGCGGCTCCCACGATCTCCATCACGCCGAAGATCACGCCCGCGATCAGGCCGGAGCCGGCGCCGTTCGAGGCAGATCGACGGATTTCGGTAGCCATTGAACTCCTCCTCGCGTGGATTGCCTCCGACGAGGCGGATACAACCTAGTCTCGCCCGCGACGTGCCGGTAGGGACCTACAACCCTGACAGCTTCGTCAGGATCTCGCGCATGATCTCGCTGGTGCCGCCACCGATCGTGAACAGGCGAGTGTCCCGCCAGGCCCTCGCGACGTCGTACTCCTCGAGGTAGCCCCAGCCGCCGTGCGCCTGGAGGCACTCGTCGGCGCAGCGCGTGACCACGTCCCCGACGAAGAGCTTCGCCATGGTGACCTCGCGCGTGCACTCGACCTTCCGGTCGTACAGGTCGACCGCGTGGTACGTGAGGCGTCGGGCCGCCTCGAGCTCGGTCATGAGCTGGACGAAGCGGTGGCGCCACACCTGGAAGCCCACTATCGGGCGGCCGAAGGCCTGCCGCTCCCGGCAATACTCGATCGTCTTGTCGAGGTTGAGCTGAGACCCGGCGACTCCGGAGACGGAGGCTATGAGTCGCTCGCCCTGGAAGTTCCGCATCACGTAGTAGAAGCCCTGGTTCTCCTGTCCCAAGAGGTACCGGGCCGGCACGCGGCAGTCCTCGAAGAAGAGCTCCGCGGTGTCGGAGGCGTGGTTGCCGATCTTCGCGAGCTTGCGCCCGACGTGGAAGCCCTTCACGTCGGTGGGGAAGAGGACCAGCGACACGCCGCCGTAGCCGATCTCGGGGTTGGTCTTGACCGCCAGCGTCACGAAGTCCGCGCGCGTGCCGTTCGTTATGAAGGTCTTCTGCCCGTTGATGACGAAGTCATCGCCGACCCTGCGCGCGGTCGTACGGATGCCGGCGACGTCGCTGCCTGCCCCCGGCTCCGAGATCCCCAGCGCGGCGATGCGCTCGCCGCGCAAGGCGGGCGTCAGGAACTCCGCGTGCTGCTCGGGCGTTCCGAGGTCGGCGATCACCGGTGTCGCCATGCAGGACTGCACGAGCATCGCCATCGTGAGGCCACCCGACCGCGAGCGCGGGAGCTCCTCCGCCACGACGCACGCGTGCCACCAGTCGCCACCGCCTCCCCCGACCGACTCGGGAAAGTGCGGCCCCAGAAAGCCGAGGCTGCCCATCTTCCGGAAGACCTCGGCAGGGAAGATCTGAGCCCGCTCCCACTCCTCCGCGTGCGGCGCCAGCTCGCGCTCCACGAAGGCACGGACCTGCTTGCGAAAGACCTCGTGCTCCTCGGTGAAGTGGGGATCCGTCATGCTCGGGCGCCTCCGGTCGGTGAATGAGCATTCACTACTACCATGATCCAAGCGGCGCAAGCGATCGGATACACTGATCTCGATGACCGGGCGGTTGTTCTGGGCGGACGAGAGTCGCGGTCCCTTCCCCGAGGGATCGTACGAGCTGCTCTGCCCGCTGGCCGTCGGCACCATAGGGGAGATCGACCTCGCCCGGGCCCACGGCGCGGCAGGCTTCATCAAGCCCGTCGCGATCAAGCGCTTTCGCCCCGAGCTCGCCGCCGATCCCACCTTCCGCGACGTCCTCGTCCGCGACACCAAGCTCGCGGTGCGGCTGAGACAGCCGACGGTCGTTCCCGTCCTCGATCTCGGACGCGACGGATCCGAGCTCTACGTGGCCATGGAGTTCGTCGCTGGCGTCGACGTCGCCGCCTGGCTCGATGCTCGCGACCGGCTCGGGCGCGGTCCTTTGCCGCACACCATCGCGGCGCACGTGGCGCATCAGGTCCTCGAGGCACTCGAGGCGGCGCACGAGCTCGGCCTCACGCACGGCGACCTTGCGCCGCACCGCGTGATCGTGACCGTCGAGGGCGAGGTGAAGGTCGGTGGCTTCGGCCTGTCCGGCTGCACCCACTTCGTCGAGACGTCCGATCCCGCCCAGGCCTCCGATACCGCGGATCTGATGGGTGTCGGACGGCTCCTGTACGAGATGATCACCATGCGCAGCGCGGTCTCGCATCCGCCGCCTGGAACCCTGATTCCGCTTTCGGACGACGTCGATCTGGACGCGTTCCTACGCCAGGCGCTGGTGCCGAGGCCGACGCGCCGATTCTCGTCGGCCACGGCCATGCGCGCCACGATGGCCGCGTGCCTGTCGGACATGATCTACGTCGGCCGCAAGGAGCTCCGTGAGGCGTTGGAGGCGGACGTACCCGACGAGATCGAGCGCGCGCGGTCGCTCCTGCGGGAGGCGAGCCTCGTCGACCCGAGCGGCCGCGACGACGAAACGCTCTCGGACCGGCGCGCCCACGACGCGCGGCGGACGTTGCCGGCCCGGCCGCCGAAAGTCTGACATGCTCGAGGTCGTCGGAGCCCGCTCCGGTCCGCGAATTGGGTTTGCCGACCGCCAGGCCGCCTTCCATAATGACGATATGCGCTTCGTCGTCGGGCTACTGAAAGGCGGACTTCTGGGAGGAGCACTCGGGGCCGGGCTCTGGGCGCTCTTTCCCGCGGGCGCTCCGGCCTTCCTCGAGTACCTGCTGTACGGCCTGGTCGGCGCAGCGGCGGGCGCGATCTGCGGAACTCCGCCGTGGCGAAGAGGCGCGTGGATCGGCGCCGTCCTCAAGGGAGTCGTGGGCGTCGGCGTGGGCATCGGGATCTACGTCTTGGTGCGAAGCTACGTGAACGTTCCCATTCCGCTGACGATGTTCGCGCCCGATCAGCGGCTTCTGAGCCACGAGTACTTCGTCCTGGCTCCGATCGTGGGAATCGCCTACGGCCTCCTCATCGAGCTCGACGACGGCGGCAGCAGGGCGGCCGAGCAGTACGCCAAGCCCACGGCAAGGAAGAAGGACGTCGAGGACATCAAGGTCGACTGACGGCTAGTGTCCCGCCGATGCGGGCTCCCTGGCCGCGACCATGTGACGCTCGAACCAGGCGCGCGCCACTCGACCGAGCTGCCGGAGCGCCCCTGCCTCGGGGAAGAGGCGCGTCGCGCCGGGGATGACCTCGAGCTTCTTCTCGGTGAGCAGCTCGGTCATCGTCTCGCGGTTGAAGGCGAGGATCTCCTCGTCCCTGGACCCTACGACGAGGAGCGTGGGCGCGCAGACCTGAGCCAGGCTGGACCTGGCGAGGTCCGTTCGAGCGGATCGGCAGACGACCGCCCTGATCCTCTCCGCGTGCTCGGCGGCGGCGACGAGGGCCGCCGCCCCTCCGGTGCCCGCCCCGTACAGACCCACCGGCAAGCCGGCGGTCTCCCGATCCCGCGCGAGCCAGCCAATCGCGCTCGAGATTCTTCCGGCCAGGAGGTCCACATCGAGCCCGTACTGGTGAGTATGGAAGTCGATGTGCTCCTCCTCGCGCGTGAGCAGGTCGACGAGCAGGGTGCCGAACCCTGCTTCGCGAAGCCTGCGTGCGACGTAGCGGTTGCGCGGGCTGAACCTGTCGCTGCCCTCGCCATGGGCGAACAGCACCACCCCCTCGGCCCGCGGCGGAAGCGCCAGGTCGCCATCGAGGATCAGGGCGTCGGTCGTCACCCGCACGCTCCGCTCCTGCACTGGACCGGCCGAGGGCCGCTCACGCGCGGGTGCCTCCGGCTCGAATCGCAGGACCGTCGTCGGCCCGCCGTCGGTGGAATCGATCCTGAGGGCGTCGAGAGTCCCGTCGTCCAGCCACTCGACCCTCAAGGCCGCAGGCGCTCGGATCACGCGGGGGGGCTCGTCGTCCACGACGATCTCGATCTGCGCTCGATCGTCTTCCGAAGCGGCGGCCCGGTCGGGCTCGATCATCTGGACGAGCCCGACCTGCCTGAGAGGCAGGTGGAGGGCCTCGACGTGCGCCCCGGCGCTGCCGGCGAACGACTCCAGGCTGACGGGCCTGCCCATGTGGGTCCGCGAGAAGTGATCGAGGAACAGCGCCCACTGGTCGCGAGGGATCTCCCGGATCGGCATCTTTGTCTCCTGTCGCACCCCTCCTTGCGTGCACGTCACATGCCCCTCGAGCCAGTTGCGGCCGGACCGGAGGTTTTTCGCCTGCAGGCCGTGGCGCGAGAACTGCACGCTCGCCGGACCAGGAGAGGCGAGATGGCGAACAGGCAAACATGGAGCGATGAGCGGATCCAGGAATCGAAACGCGAACGGCGTTGGCAGCCTCCAGAGTCGATGCTCCCGGGCCCGCTCGAAGAAGGCGGGATGGGCGCAGGAGAGCTCGGAGCGATGGAGGGCGAGGCCGAGCGGACACCTCGCAGGCCCGCCCGCCGGCCGACGGGCCGGAAGAAGGCGCTTCCGGGCCGGCGGAAGGCGGCGCCGGCGGCGGCAGCGCGCAAGCCCAGGAAGAAGGCGGCCGGAGCCGGCGCCGTGAGAAAGGCGAAGGCGCGACGCGCCGCTCCTTCTCGTGCTCGCGCCATGCGGACCACGGCGAAGAAGAAGGCCAGGGAAGCCGAGCCGGCTCATGCGCGCGGCGCCGGTTGGGGCGGAAAGGCCGCAGGACTCCGGAAGCCTCGGGCCGCAGCCGAGCCCTGGTGACGGACCTCGAGGAGCCACTGCTACACCGTAGCCGCTCGCCACGGTCGTGCGTCGGAGCGTGGCAAAACACGCCGACGCGCCTGCGAGTCGGTGGGCCTGGGCCGCTACTCGAGCTGCGTCAGCTCGCGCAGGGCCTGGCGATGAACGTCCGTGTCCGGCTCGCTGATGTCCCGGCAGAGCTCGAAGTCGGCACGGGCGCGGGTGACCTCGCCCTGTGCCGCCGCCGCGGTGCCTGACGCGCAGGACTGCGCGGCCCGCTGCCTGAGCTCGAACAGTCCTCGGACGAGCCGCGTGCTCTGCGGCGCGATGGATTTGCCGCGTGTCCACCAGCCGAAGGTCGCCCGGAAGTCTCCCGTGTTCTGCGCCTCGGCGCCCTTCTCGAAGAACGCGTCGCCGATCTGTCGCGCGACCTCTTCGCGGTACTGGTGCGGGACCTCTTCCGGGAGGATCGCGTTGTCGGAGTCGACGAGCGTCCGGAAGCTCGCCGCGGTCGCCTCGAGGTCACCGGCCTGGATCTGACGGTAGACGTCTGCCGCCTGGGCCTCCACGATGTCGAGCTTGCTCCGGATGCGCTCGATCTCTGGCAATCGATCGCGGAACGAGCGTGTCTTCTCGAGCCGCCGGAGGATCGTCGTCGCGCCCACCAGATCGGCTCGCCCATAGGCGAGGACGGCCGAACGGATCGTGGTGTCCGGGTATCGCTCGGTCAGCGCTCCATCGAGCGAGGCCTGGGTCTCTCCCGAGGCGGTTTCGGGCAGCTCGCATGCGACGAAATCGAGGTTCCTGCGGAGCTGGCCCTCGGCGCGCTGGATCTCCTGCCTGATGGTGTCGCCGTCGGGAGGAGGCTCATCGTGCGGCCAGAGCTGGAAGAAGCGACACAGCCTGCGCTGGCAGTCTCGCCAGCTCCGCACCCTGCAGGCTCCGAGCCCCTGGTCGCGCTCCTCTTCGGCGGTTGCGCGCCGGATCTCGCGAAGTCTGTCCTGGGCGCGCGCGTGGAAGGTCGACGACTCCGGGATCGCCTCGTAGAGCACACGCGCCCGATCGAGCTCGCGACGGGTCTGGAACAGACCCTCCGCCCGCTCGAAGCTCTCCCTGTTCGAGCGCTCGGCCCCGAGCCGCGCCAGGCCGGCGTTGGCCTCCGCGTTGATGGGATCGCGCTGCAGAGCCGCGCGGAACGCGTTCTCGGCACCGACGAGGTCCCCGACGCGCAGGGCCTCGTTGCCCCGATCCAGCTCGGCGCGTACGGCGAGGCGCCGCTCCTCGAGGAGCTCTTCGGCGGAGGGAGGCGGGGTTGGTGGTGGCTCCTGGAGCAGGATTCCGACGACGACGACGGACGCGAGAACGACGAGCGCCGAGACGAGGATGGCCAGCCGCAGTCGGCGCGCCCGGCTCCTGGGAGCTCCCGGAACGAGATCGCTCCCCGAGCGAGCCGAGGACGAGAACACCATTGGGATGTCCCCGAACTGCAGCGCATCGCCGTCCTCGAGATCGTGCCGAGAGACCTTGACGCCGCCGACCCGCGTGCCGTTCGAGCTTCGAAGGTCGAACAGGGTGTACGTCGACCCCGACCGGACGATCTTGGCGTGCCGCCGCGAGATCGAGGCATCGTCGAGGACGATGTCGTTGCCGGGGACTCGACCGACGGTGGTCTCGTCGCCCTTCAAGACGTACCGCTCTCCCTTGAAGGGACCATCCCGCCCGATGAGCTGCACCTCGTAGGGCTCGGGCGGCCCCCTCGGCGTCGTGGGCGGCCCCGGGGGGACGTCGAACGAGTCCCCGACCTTCGCCCTCGAGTCGACGGGCCCCGAGGGCTCCTCGGCCCTCTCGACGACGATCGTGAAGGTGCCGATCCGCATCCTCTGCCCGATGTCGACGATGGTCGGTCCGTCGGTCTTGACGCCCTCGACCCAGACGCCGTTGGCGCTCCCCTCGTCCTCCACCACCAGCTCGTTCTCGTGGAAGTACAGCCGTGCGTGGCGGCGGGAGACCGCCTTTTCGGGCAAGCAGAGACCGGCGTCGTCGCCGCGCCCGACCCAGAGGCCGTCCTCGGGCACGGCAACCTCCCTGACCTCTTGGCCCACGCTGTCGAAGACCCGGAGCCGAACCACGTCTTACTCTCGGAAGATGTTCATGTTGACCGGCAGCCCCCGCGCCTGCAGATCCTCGTAGAAGCGCGGCGTGAAGCCGGACGCCATGAACCTTCCGATGACGCGCCCCTGCGGGTCGACGCCGTCCTGCTTGAACGCGAAGATCTCCTGGGTGGAGATCACGTCTCCCTCCATCCCCGTGATCTCGACGATGTGGGTGATGCGGCGCGAGCCGTCGCCGAACCGGGACTGCTGGACCAGGATGTCGACGGCGGAGGCGACCTGCTCGCGGATCGCACGAACCGGCAGGTCCATGCCGGCCATCAGCACCATCGTCTCGAGCCTGGACAGCGCGTCACGGGGCGCGTTCGCGTGCAGAGTCGTGAGCGATCCGTCGTGGCCGGTGTTCATCGCCTGGAGCATGTCCAGGGCCTCGCCGCCGCGACACTCGCCGACGACGATCCTGTCGGGACGCATGCGGAGCGAGTTGCGAACGAGGTCGCGGATCGTGACCTGCCCCTTGCCCTCGATGTTGGCAGGGCGGGTCTCGAGGGAGACCACGTGCTCCTGCGGGAGCTGCAGCTCGGCCGCGTCCTCGATCGTGACGATGCGCTCGTGGCCAGGGATGAACGACGAGATGCAGTTCAGGGTCGTCGTCTTGCCCGACCCGGTCCCGCCGGCGATCACGACGTTCTTGCGCGCGCTGACGCACATCTCGAGGAACTCCGCCATGCCGCGCGAGAGAGTCCCCAGGCGCACCAGGTCCTCCGCGCCGAAGACCTCGCGCCGGAACTTGCGGATCGTGATGCTCGGGCCCTTGAGCGCCAGGGGCGGAATGATCGCGTTGACTCGCGAGCCGTCCTTGAGGCGCGCGTCGACGAGCGGGCTCGACTCGTCGATCCTCCGGCCGATCGGCGCCACGATTCGCTCGATGACGCCGAGGACCGCCTTGTTCGAGGAGAAGGCCTTGTCACACAGCTCGATTCGCCCCTCGCGCTCGACGTAGATCTGCTCGGCGTGGTTCACCATGATCTCGGTGATGCCCGAGTCCTGCAGCAGATCCTCGAGCGGCCCGAGGCCGAGGGCCTCGTTCAAGACGTCCTTGATCAGCGTGTCACGGTCGATGTTCGGCGGGATCTGCCCCGCCATCTGATCGACGATCTCGCTGATCGAGCGCTCCGTGCGATCCCAGAGCTGCTCGTCCGCGAGCTTCTCGAGGTCGAGGCGCCTGAGGTCCATGAACTCCAGGAGGCGCTCGTGGATCTCCTTGAGCAGCGTCTGGTACTTCGCGCGACCAGGCTGGACTGTCCGACCCGCGGGCCCACCGCTCGTGCGGGCGGGTGGGGCGGGACGAACCGGCGCCGGGGGCGGAGCGGCGGGAGCCTGGCGAACGGGCGCCGGGGCCGGCGGGGCGGCGGCAGGCAACGCGCTCGCGGAGGGGGCGCGGACTCGCGGCGGCTGGACGGGCGCGGGACTGGGGCGAGGAGACGGACGGGCGATCGGCGCCGGCGCGGCCGCTTGCGGAACGACCGCGGGGGTGTGCGCCCCCGACTCGTCGGCCAGAGGCTCGACCGGGCTGGTCGCGTCGCCGAGGCCCATCGGTGGCCCGCCGCCTGGCGGCCTCTGCGGGAGCGGTGGAGGCGGCGCGCGCCTGACGGCCGCTGCCGAGACCGCGGGCGGCGCGGCCGCGTCGACCGAGGGGGCCGGGCCGGACGCACCGAGGTCCGCGCCAGGGCCGTCCTCGAGCGAGAGGATGAAATCGCCGATGTAGACCTTGTCCCCGCCCTTGATCACGAGCGGAGCCGTGATCTTCCGGCCGTTCACGTACGTGCCGTTCGTGCTCTTGAGGTCGACGATGATGAATCGGGCGTCCTTGAGGACGATCCGAGAGTGGCGCTTGGAGACGTTCCCTTTCGGCAAGATGATGTCGTTGCCCTGGACGCGACCGATGGTCACCTCCGGCTTGTCGAACTCCATCCTCTTCTGCGCGCCGCCTTTTTCCGTTATGACGACCGTGAACATTGCCGCCCTTCTTTCCTCTCAATCGAGGACATTCCAGTTCACGTCGCTCTCCGCTTCCTCGTACATCTCCTGCATCTCGCGGATTGCGCGTTGAATCCTGGGCGTCTCTGGCGTCACCACGCGTGGTGTGACGAAGACCGCGAGGTTCGACCGGTCCCGCCGGAACTCGCGTGAGCGGAACAGCTCGCCGATGATCGGGATGTGTCCGAGGATCGGGAACTTCTGCACGGCCTTCTGCTGGTTGTTCTGGAACAGCCCCGACAGGACGATCGTCTCGCCGTCCCTCACGGTGACGTTGGTGCGGACCCTTCGGGTGCGGAAGCCGGGCACGCCCAGGGTCCGGAGCGACTCGTCGACCTCGCTGACCTCGGAGACGATCTCCATCGACACATGACCGAGCGAGTCGGCGACCGGCGCGGTCTCCAGCCGGATGCCGAACGGCTTGAAGTCGACGCTGATCGAGCTCTGGGTCGTGACGACCACGGGGACCTCTCCGCCTGCCAGGAACTCCGCCCGCGCCCCGGAGGCGCAGACCAGTCGCGGCTGCGCCAGTAGCCTCGCGTAGCCGCTCCGGAAGAGCAAGTTGATTGCTGCGCCCGGGGTGTTGCCCAGCACGTTGACGAGGAGCGAGTCCTGCCCGGGCCCGAGGATGTTGAAGACGCCGGTGGCGTTCGCCGATGTGCTGGCGCTCGAGGGGTAGGCGATGCCGATCTGGTCGAATCCGCTCCGCCTGATCTCGAGGAACTCGACCGCGATCTCCAGCATCCGGCCCTGGCCGATCGTCAAGAGGTTCTCGGCCTGCAACCCGTAGGCGCTGACGATGGCCTCGGCCTTTCGCATCTCGGGCTCGCTGCCGACCGAGCCCTCGAGGAACAGGCGGCCCCCGACCAGATTCGCTCGGACGCCAGCGAGCCCATTGCGCTGGATGATCCGGTTGACCTCCTCGATGGCGGTGGGCCGGAAGTGGACCAGGTTCTTGATGACTGGGCCGAAGAGCTCGACCGCCCGCTGGGCGCGGCCGAAGTCATCCATCGTCATCGCCTCGCCCTCGAGGACCACGTTGTCGCCGAAGACCCTCGCATGAATGCCCTCGACCTCGCCCAGGAAGTTGCGCACGAGGCCGAGGAGCGACCCGACCTCCACCGCCGTCACGATCACGGTGTAGTCGTTGCGGTCTCCGCCCGCCGTGATGCTGACGGTCGTGGTGCCCCGCCCGACCCCCACGACCAGGACCTCGCGGGCGCTCGTCGCTCTCACGTCTGCGATGTTCTCGTTGCCCACGACGACGCGGGTGATCGGCGCGTCCTGCCGCACCAGCGTCGACTCTCCGACTGTCAGCCGGATGGTGTTGCGCTCCTGGGCCATCGCCGGGGGCGCACGGACGGCGAGCGCGGAGGCGACTAGACCCGGTAGAAGCCAGGCCTCGAACCGGGAGCGGGGCATCGAGTCTGCGAATGCTAGGGCGAGACCGCCAGAATTGTCAAGTGAATCGCAGCCTTGAACGGCACCAGCTCGATGCGCCGGCGGCTCCCCCGCCCAGGGTCCCCGCCGGGGTCGGTAGTGGTCAGTTTCATGCCTATCCGGTTTCTTGCCAAGCCGGGATCCGGACGGGCAGGGATTGAACAGGCGACAGGCGACAGGCAGCCGGCGACGGGCAATTCCGGACCCGGACGAGCAGCGCGTGCGTCCGGCGGCTGCCAGTTGCCAGTTGCCTGTCGCCTGTCGCCTGTTGGGCCCGCGTCTGGCAAGCAACCG
>JACPQR010000158.1 GCA_016190375.1 Deltaproteobacteria bacterium | reverse complement strand
GACCGGGTGCGTGTCCCCGAGGCGACGGACCGGGTGCGTGTCCCCGAGGCGACGGACCGGGTGCGTGTCCCCGAGGCGACGGACCGGGTGCGTGTCCCCGAGGCGACGGACCGGGTGCGTGTCCCCGAGGCGATACCACCTCGGCGGCAAGCCGCAACGGGCGGGCTTCGCCGGTGGCGGATCGCTGCTGGCCCTGGCGTCGATCGTCGCGGCGTGCGGCGGTGAGCTCGATGGTCGACCCGATGCGGCTGCCGTGGATGCCGGCCTGGACGCCGGCGCCGGGCCCGATGGTCGGGTCGTGGACGCGGGGCTGGACGCGGACCTGGAGGACTGCCCGGCCCGCGTCCCCTTCGGAGCCGACCCGGGCGCCACGTTCGATCGGCTGGCCTCTGCGATCGAGTCCGTCCAGCACATCTCGCACGACGGGCTCGCGCGCCTCGGGACGAGCTGGGTGGAGGAGCGCGACCGGGCACGGCAGCGGTTCGTCGGCGCGTGCTCGCTCGAGGATGCGTACCTCGCGCTCGTCTCGCTCGGGAACAGCTTCCACGATGCCCACTCCAGGCTCTGGGCCCTGGACCCGGAGCTCGTGCCCTCTCTCCCGCCAGTCATGATTGACCTTTCGGTCCGGGCGGAGGTCGAGGGGGACGATGTCCGCTACGTCGTGACCCGCTCGGGAGTCACGGAGATCCCGGTGGGCTCCATGGTCAGGGGAATGGACCGCGAAGCCGCCCGGACCCTCGAACGAGATCACGTCGAGTGGTTCGCCATGGGCAGCTCGCCCGATGGTCTGCGAACCGACCTGGCGCGGTGGATGACGCACCGTTTCCCCTGGGCCGAGCCCACACCGCGCCCGGGCGACACGTCGGCCCTCGAGATCGTCCGCCCCGACGAAATGGCCACGGTCGTCGAGCTCGAGTGGGAAGAACCGCCTCCCGGCGGTGGACCCGGCGCGGGCTGTCCGCCCTTCGGATGGGCGTGCGCGGAGGGCAGCGACGATTACGAGGAGATGGAGGCCGAGCTCACGGGAATCAACTACTGCGTGTACGAGACCGACGAGCCCGACCTGCGCATCGTGCGGTACCGGTCCTTCTATTACCCCGCGCCCTGGGACGAGGAAGAGATCGCGTGTCTCGTGCCCCGGCTCGACGACCTCTCCTACGAGCTCACCGAGGCCGAGCTCCGGTCGATGCGGGGGCCGATGGACGTCATGCGCCGAGATGAGGAGGAGCTCCTCGAAGCGCTCGAGCTGGCGGGCGTCCGGCGCTTGCTCTTCGACGTCCGGGAGAACGGAGGCGGCGACTTCGATCCCGAGCTCGCGGGCCACTTCACGCGGGCCGCGTACCGGATACCGACCAAGGCCTTCTACTACGCGCCCGCCTTCGTCGCGGACCCGGCGCTGATCCGCCAGGCAGACATTTACCTGGCCACGGTCGATGGTGACCCGATCTCGGATCCGGCGGGGCGCATCATCGACTGGCTGGCCGATCATCCCGACGCGACGTACTCCCGGCCGTTCGCGTTCTTCTGCCGCACCGACGACTGCTCGGCGGAGGAGGCGACGTACGAGCCGTCCGACCGCGCGGCGCCGTTCGAGACCGTGGTCCTCACGGGACCGGGGTGCCTGAGCTCATGCGACGACTTCGTGTCGATCATGAGGGACAACGGGATCGCCAGGACCGCCGGCTCGCCTTCGGGCGCGGCCGACTCGCCGTTCAGGTACGAGTCCGTGCTGCCCCTCGAGGACGGCACCGAGCTACGCATCGTCCAGACCGTGGGCGTGAGCTTCCGTCCTGGCCTGGATGACGTGACGCTGGAGGCGCACCCGCCGCCGGTCGACTTCCCCGTGCCTCCGACCGCCGAGAACCGCGGTCGAATGCTGGACGCCGTTCTCGCCGCCGTCTCGTGGGATTGACCCCCGGGGCTACCCAACCGGCCGGCGCCGGTGTATGAGAGCGCCGTGAAAAAGCTCTATCTGGCCAAGTACGCGCAGAGCCGCTTCGGGAATCTCGGCAACTGCACGGTCGAGCAGATGCTCCTGGACGCGGGCTCCAAGGAGCTCGAGGGCGTCGACCGCGGGGTCATCGGCCACATCGCCGTGACCGGGCTCCTCGCGCCCTTGCTGTCGGACCAGGTGCTCCTCGCGGGCCTGGTGGCGATGGATCCCGCCTACACCAACTTGCCGATCAAGGGCGTTGGAAACGCCTGCGACTCGGGCGGGCTCGCGGTCCTCGATTGCGCGACCGCGGTCCTCGCCGAGCAGGCCCACGTCGCGCTCGCGATCGGCGTCGAGAAGATGCACCCGCTGGAGGGCAAGCTCGACTCGAAGAGGATCGGTCTGGCCCTGGGCACGGCCGCGCACCAGGAGGACCTGTTCCCGCCGTTCACGTTCCCCCACGCCTTCGCCGTGATCATGGACCGCTACATGAAGGCGTACGGGCTGAGCGAGGAGGACCTCGCGATCATCCCGCCGCTCTTTTACGACAACGCCTCGCACAACCCGCTGGCGCACATGCACAAGACCAAGGCGCCCGTGACGCCCCGGGCCGTTCTCGACAGCTATCGGCTCTTCGAGGACCCGAGGCTTCCGCTCAAGCTCTTCGAGTGCTCGCAGATCTCCGACGGCTGGGCTCGCATCCTCGTCTGCGACGACGAGGGGCTCGCGCAGCTCGGGATCGACAGGCGCGATGCGACCGCGCTCGCTGGTTTCGGCCAGGCGACGGACAGCTTGTCGATCAGGTCGCGCGGCGACGACCTGCTCCGACCTGCCGGAGCGAGGCGCGCGTTCGAGGCGGCGATGAAGATGGCGGGCGCGAGACCGGCCGACATCTCGCTGCAGGAGGTGCACGACTGCTTCTCCATCATGGCGCCGATCAGCGTCGAGACCACGGGCTTCGCCGACTACGGTCGTGGGCTCCAATTCTTCCGCGACGGCCACGCGACGCGCGACGGCCGCTGCCCGATCAACACGTCGGGCGGCCTGATCGCCAAGGGCCACCCGATCAGCGCGACCGGCATCGCGATGGTCGGCTGGATCCACCAGCAGCTCACCGGCCAGGTCCCATCGCCCTTGCAGGTCAAGAGCCCCACCCTCGGCACGACCCTGAACATCGGCGGCCCGATCTGCTCGACCGTCGTGACCGTCCAGCGGCCAGCCTGACCGAGAGCCCTGGGGCAGACCGGCTCGGTAGTCGGTAGCCGCGGCCCGGCAGGCCGGTAAGGCGCCGTCCTGTCAGAGGTCGACGGGGCACGGCTGGGACATGTCGTGCCGGCCATTCGCAACGAGGCGGCGAAATCGAGCCCGATCTGGAATTCGAGACCGTCGCCGTGGCCGAGTCCGGGTCCGGGTCCGTGTCCGGGTCCGGGTCCGGGTCCGGGTCCGAGCGACGGCTGAGTAAGGTCATGCGCTCAGCGGTGCGCTCCGCAAACGTGTGTGCGGCTCGCTGCATGGCGACCCAGATGAAGGACGCCCTGGGATCGATCGCGGCCAACCTGGGCGAAGGGTCTCTGCGCAGAGGCAAGGATCGCGGTTACCACTACTCGGTCGCGGCGGGGAGCGCGGCGGAGCTCGCGGTGTGGGTCCGCATCGCGCGGGCGTGGCGCCATGTCGATGAGCAGAGCTACTCAGGCGTCGCGGAGTTCCTCGATCGGACCAACGCGATCTGCTACCGGCTCGTTAATCCGAGGCCCTGAGCATAGCGAGCACACGGGGCTCGAGTGCCAGCCCGAGCCCCGTGTCCGATGTAGCCTCCAGAGATTAGTGCCTGATTCAAGTGACCGAGCCTCGAGCGGCGATCCCGCCGACGAGGTCGCACAAATACTCCAGGAAGACCCGCGCGCCCGGCGAGGGCGCCGCTGGCGTCTCGATGCGCTCATGAACGGGCTCTTCGTCGGCATGCTCGCCGGCTGTCGCACGTTGCGCGACGTCGAAGCACTCACCGACGAGATGGGCGATGCCGAACGGGACCGCGTGCCACGCCGGATCCCCGACACCACGTTGTACGAGCTGGTGCCGAGGCTGGACGTCGAACAGCTCCGGCGAAAGCTTCACCAGCAGGTCCGTGCGTTGTGGCGGGCCAAGAGCTTCGAGCCCCAGGACCTGCCGTGCGGCGTGTTGTCGATCGACGGCAAGGGGATCGGCGCTTTGAGCCACGACGCCGAAG
>JACPQR010000159.1 GCA_016190375.1 Deltaproteobacteria bacterium | reverse complement strand
CCTGTCGCCTGTTGCCTGTTGCTTCGTCCTACCGGCGATGCTGGTGGAGATCTACAAACCGGCTCGCCGCTGGGGTTGGCCATGCCGAACCCGGGTCCGTGCAACGCACCCCGCCTTGGTAGTGTCCTCGCGCCGCACGCTCAGCCAGACCTGCCTCCCCGCAAACCAGGACACTACCGGCGCCTTGATCTCGTCACGATCGAAGACCGCTTGACCTGTCTACCGCTTCACACCTCAAGGTCCTCCTCGTCCCGACGATCGGGACCGAACTGAACGAGGAGGCACGACATGCAGACCACGAATTTCGGCAAGCAGGAGTTCATCGAGCTGTTCCACGAGATCGGCGTCGGAGAGGAGGCGTCGCGGCGGTGGCACGCGACGTTCGAGAAGCGCTGGCCCGAGGATCACCGGCGCTTCCTGGAGTGGCTGAAGATTCCGGCCGCGGAGGTCGAGCGTATCCGCGAGTCGTCGCGCACGACCTGGGCTCGGCCGTAGAATCCTCCGAGCGCGACATGCCCACCTACACGGTCGGAAGGCTCGCGGCCCGCTGCGGGCTGTCGAGGAGCACGCTCCTTTACTACGACTCGATCGGGCTCTTCCGCCCGTCGGGACGCAGCGAGTCGCGCTACCGCCTCTACGGGGAAGACGACCGGCGCAAGCTCGAGGCGATCTGCCGGTATCGCGAGGTTGGTCTCACGCTCCGGGAGATCGGTCAGGTGATCGGACCCGCGGGCGACCGGACCGTGGAGGTCCTCGGGCGACGGCTCGGGACCCTGAACCTGGAGATCGCGCGGCTCCGCGAGCAGCAGCGCGTCGTGGCGCGCCTGCTCCGGGGCCGCGCAAAGCTCCCGCGGATGCGCTCCATCGACAAGGCGCGGTGGGTCGCGCTGCTTCGGGCGAGCGGCCTCTCCGACGAGGACATGCATCGCTGGCACGTGGAGTTCGAGAGGCTCGAGCCCGAAGGCCACCAGGACTTCCTCGAGTCCCTCGGCATCGAGCCCGGCGAGGTCGCGAGGATCAGGGCGTGGTCGAGCGCCGACGGCGTGTCAGCGCCGAAAGGAAAAGCAAGAGGAGCGGCGTGCCCTCTGCCCGCACGGGTGCCGACCTGCAGCCGCAGCCGCCGGTCGCCGCTTCGGCGCCGGAACCGGCGTCGAGCGCCGGGCCCGCATCGGGCTCGGCGCCGGCATCGGTGCCCGGGACGGCGCCCGCGTCCTCGGGTCCGCGCACGTCCACGTCGAACGCCTGCTCCGCGCGGCCGGCGTCGTTCTCCAGAACGACCATGAACGAGTAGGTCCCCGGGCCAGCCGGCGTGTAGGCGAGCGAGCCCGAGGCGGCGTCGATCCGGGCGCCGGTCGGGAAGCGAGCCAGAGACCACCAGAACGGCGCGTCGCCGGTGCCCGTGGCGACGTATTCGAGAGGGACTCCGATGGCGCCCTCGGCCGGCGGCGCCGAGGTGATCTGGGGCGCCACGAGACCGGGGTGCTCACGAACGCGGACTCCCTGGCCGGCGGCCCATGCGTCGTCGAACTGGAACAGGACTCCCTCGTTCCAGTAGATGAAGGGCCATCGCGAGTCGTAGGGCACGAACCGGGAGGTCTCGCCTCCGGTCGCCTCCCAGACGGCAACCTCGTGATAGGCCGCGCCGTCCCATTGCTGGACGGATGTGCGGCGCGGCGCGTCGACTCCGACCGGAGCCATGCAACGCCCGCCCAGGTCGGGCGGACTCGTGAGGATGTTCGCGCCGTGGGCGGTGGCCTCGCGCCAGTCGCCCTGGTCCTCCCAGTCCACGTAGTAGAAGAACGGCGCGCAGTGGGCGGGCTCGTACTCGGCGAGGTAGGCCCAGGACAGGAGGAGCGAGCCCGACCCGATCGTCTCGGGGCCGTAGTCGCGGTCGTACAGATCCCGGACGGCCGTGTAGATGCCGGTGCGCAGGCGAGAGAGCGGGAGCCAGCGCCCGACCTGGGGGCGGTAGCTGCCACCATCGCGGCCTCCGCCTCCGACCGCGTCCGAGAAGCTCCGGTCGGTGACGTACACGTCGGCGAGGAAGGTCGTCGCGAACTTCGCGAGGTCCGTGTCGTCGAAGACCACGCCGTGCTCCGCGGCGGCGACCGCGAGGGCGACGTTGATCGCCGCGTGCGAGACGTCCTCGCCGGGAGCCGAGTAGGGGCCGCCCCAGTAGTTCCACACGTAGCCACCCGCGGCGGAGGTCGCGAGCTGCTCGCGGAAGCGTGTCGCGAGGCGCGTCGCCTTGTCCAGGTACTCGGCCAGCTCCGTCACGTCGTACAGCGCGAAGAGGAGGAGCCCCATCGCGTTCGACTGATTGAGCGGCTGGTCCTGCCCGGCGTACTCGAGGAACGTGGCGTCGGGGCGGAACACGTAGTAACCGGCGTCCCTCCACTCGTCGTCGTGCGCGGCAACGGTCTCGGCGGCGGCCGCGGCGTACGTGGCCGCCTTGTCGGCGAACGTCGCTCCGTCGTACGCGGTCTCTGCGCCGAGCCCGGAGGCGGCGACCAGTCGCGCGAGCTCGGCGAGCGGGAAGCCGATCATCCCCGAGTGAACGGCGTAGCAGTAGGGCTCGCCGCCGGGCTGATAGCCGGTGTTGCGCCAGCACGCTCCCGAGATGCCCCTGTAGTCCGCGACGCCGCGAGCGTCGTCCCTCTGCGCGAGGACGCCGTCGGCGTGCCAGGCCAACCGGTCGAGGTACGTCGGGTCGTGCGTGACGCGGAACATCGCCGCGAGCGACATCATCACGTACGACTCGCCCCAGGCCAGAGTCGCGGTCTCGTTGTTCGAGTCACGATACCAGGCGCCCTCCGCCACGTTGTCGTACGCGGCCTCGTAGGACCAGCGCGCGGTCACCGCGGCGGCGGGGACGGCATGAAGCACCGTGAGCGCCGCGACGGCGGCATGGACCGACATTCGGCTCACGGACGAAGGTTATCACCGCCGACCGTCCGTGGCAGACTTGGGTCGATGCGCGCGGTCGCGGCGATCCTCGCAGTCGGCCTGACCGTCGTCGCGGTGTCGGCATGCGACGACGGTGGGCCACGTCCCGAGCCGGGCCTCGACGCGATGGCGCCGCTCGATGCGGCGACTGACGCGCCCGGGGCCGACGACGGCGGCGCGGACGCAACCACCTGCTCCGAGATGCCCGAGGGCCGCGTCTCGCTGCCCGCCGACGACGAAGGTCACGACGCCCCGATCGAGTGGTGGTACTGGACCGGGCACCTGAGCACGGCTCAGGGTCGCTGGTTCGGCTTCGAGCACGTCTTCTTCAGGTTCGTCGGGGATGGCTTCGACGCGAAGATGGCGAACGCGGCGGTGACCGACGTCGACGACGGCTCCTTCCACTTCATCTCCGTGGACGACGGCGGCGGCTATCCCGCGCGCGAGGATGGCTTCGACCTCGCGATCGATGACCTGTCCGCGGTCGGGGGGAACGGGCAGGACCTCCTCGTCGGAAGCGTGGACGACTACGAGTACGAGCTCGAGCTCGTGAGCGACGAGCCCCCGGTCCTCCAGCACGGTGACGGGTACGTGGACTACCCGTTCGGGGGGTTCACCTACTACTACTCCCGCGAGCGCATGAGCGTCCGCGGGACGCTCGCCGCAGGCGGCGCGACGCTGGAGGTCTCGGGCTCGGGATGGTTCGACCATCAGTGGGGCGACCTCGGCGAGATCGTCTCCGTGGGCTGGGACTGGTTCTCCCTTCAGCTCGACGATGGTCGCGAGATCATGCTCTTCGTAGCCCGTCCGAAGGGCGACCAGCTCCTCGTGGGCGGAACGCTCACGGACGCTTCGTGCATTTCGACCGAGATCGCCGCCGACGACATCAGGATCACGCCCACCGGCGAGTGGGCGAACGAGGAGGGATGCGTCTACCCGAGCGGCTGGGACCTCGAGGTCGCGGGGCTCGCTCTCGAGGTCACACCCATCATCGAGGATCAACAGGTGGTGACGCCGACCGTGACCTACTGGGAGGGCGCCTCCCTCGTCACCGGCGACGCGACGGGCCGCGCGTACGTCGAGCTGACCGGCTACTGTCGATGACTTTCCGGTGGCGTGCTCTTGCGCGGCGCGCGTGAGCGGCGGCGTCGGACCAGCGCGGCGAGGTCGGCGAGCTCGACCGTCGGCCTTCCCGCCGCCCGAGCCTGACCGGCGGCGGCGTCGAGGACGGCGAAGAGCTCCGGGAGGTTCTGGGGCCACGAGTGAGCGAGCAGGGCCATCAGGGCATCTCGGGTGAGCGTCAGCTCTCCGAGGCGCAGGCGCGCGAGAGAGACGACCGCCTCCGGTCGCTCGCGCAGCGGGTCCAGCCGGACGGGCAGGGACGTGAGCCAGTGGTAGAGACTCCGGTCGAAGCGGCCCTCGTCGGCCAGCGCCTCGAGGTCGGACCGGGTCGTCGCCAGGACTCGCGCGGCAACGGGCAGTGCAGTCCTGCTGCCCACCGGAACGACCTCGCCGGTGGCGAGGAAACGGCGCAGGTACTCCTGAGCCCGCGGCGTCAGCTCCTCCACGTCGAGGAGAAGAAGCGTCCCGCCCTCGGCCTCGCGCACGAGGCCGCGCCGGCCGGCGCCTGCCTTGCGGTGTCCCGACAGGTCCGCCTCCAGGGTCGCGTCCTCGAGTGCTCCGCAGTCGACCTCGACGATCGGGCCCGGCGGCCCGAGTCCATGGATGGCCCGGGCGAGGCGCCGCTTTCCGGTTCCGGTCTCGCCGGCCACGAGGAGCGGCCACCGCGAGGAGCTTACCCGCTCGAGCATCGGCAGCCGAGGTCCGAGCACGATCCCCTCCACCGAGGTCGCCCGAGACTCGGACGGCGCCGGAGCAGTCGCCCGGACGCCGTGCCCGACGGTTCGCAGCGCCGCGGCTTCGAGGGCCAGCTCGGCGGAGGCGAGGAGCGTCCCCAGCCAGGGCGACTCGCGGCCCGGCTCCCGCTGGATCGACAGGATGAATCGCCGGCCCATCCGGTCGCGAAGCTCGTAGTCGTCGAGCACGTCCTGGGCGGCCTCGCCCCGACGGTCCATCGAGCGGCGCGTGCCGCCGGGCGCCTTCTCCGCCACCGCGACGGTCGCCCCCGCGAGCCGTCCGGATACCGTCTGGAAGATCGTCCTGAGGATCCTCTCCGTCGATGCCCCCGGCGTGGCGAGAAGCTCGAGGGGAAGCGCGACCGCGGAGGCGGTCGTCCCGCCGCCGGGCCGCGCCGCCAGCGTCCGAGCGAGCGAGCGAAGCCGGGGGCCAAGCGGGGAGCCGAAGGCCGTCAGGACGTCGGCCGACGCCTCGATCCGCTCGACGTCGGCGCCGCAACCCGTGGTCGCGGCGTGCGCCGCGATGTCGAGCTCCACGCACGCGGCCTCGTAGCGATCTCCGGCCGCCTCGTGGGCGACACGGGCCCTCTCCAGCGACACCACCGCCTCCTCGTGCCGGCCGAGAGCGGCGAGGAACTTCCCGCGGACGTGGTCGAACTCGGTCTGCAGGCGAGGTCGGAAGAACGGCTCGAGCAGCGCTGCCGCCGCATCGACCGCCCTGGTCGCCATGTCGAGATCGCCCGCGACGATGGCGGCCGCCGCGCGGCCGAGCTCGGCCTCGATCGCGATCGCCGGCCCACCTGACCCCGCGGAATCGCGAACACGCGTGAACAGCGCGAGGGCGCTGGCCGCGTCGCCCGAGAACGCGGCGATCCGCGCGGCGAGCCGATCAGCAGGGATGCCGGCGCGTGGGTCGCTCGAGCCATGAGCGGCGGCCCGCGTCGCCTGCAGCCGCGCGTCGTCGACGTCGCCGCGCCGCAGCGCGAGCGCGCCGAGCGATTCGCGAAGCGCGCTCGCCGCTTGATCTCCCGAGGCTTCGGCCTGACGAAGCGCGTCGCCGAGGACGTCCCTCGCCTCGTCCCACCGGCCCGCCCTCATGAGGAGGTCGCCGAGCACGCGGAAGGCGCGCGAGGTCGTGTGGAAGGCATGTGGCCCGACCGCCCTGAGCGCGTCGACCGCACGACGCGCAGCCGCGATCGACGTCTCGTAGCGTTCGCCGGCGTCCTCCAGGCGCTCGGCCAGCGAGGCGAGGATCTTCGCGCGAAGGAAGGGTAGGTCCATCCCATCGGCGAGCTCCGCCGCGCGCCGCAGCGCGTCGACCGAGCCCACCGGGCGCCCTTCGAGGCCGGCGAGCCAACCCTGCGCCATCGCATGCCAGACGCTGGGCGCCGGGTCGACGCCCTGCGACCTCGCCCACATCTCCATGGCCAGCGCGGGCTCGCCCTCCGCCAGGTAGGCCTGCCCCAGAGCGAGGAGGCAGAGGATCTGCAGAGGACGATCCGACTCCTCCTCGAGCGACCGGAGCGCGCGCTGACCGCGCGACAGCGCTTCGTGTCCGCGGTGAGCCCGGGGATCCTCCGAGCTCAGTATCCACGCTGCGAACAGATTGACCGTGGCCGCCGCCCGGCGGGGCAGCCGCTGCTCTGCGAGAGCGGGCTCGATGAGCTCGAGCGCTCCGACCGGGTCGCCATCGGCGAGGGTTCGGAGCGCGGCCCCCAGCGCCGCCGCTCGTGCGGCATCACCGCCCGACAGGTCGTGCAGCTCGGCCAGCGCGGCCTGGGCTCGCGCACGTTCGCCGCGAAAGATCGCCTCCTCGGCGAGATCGAGTGCGCTGGGGATCGCGTCGCTCAAGCGGCGGTCAGCGTGGAGCGCGAGGGACCGTGAGGCTCACGTCCTGCAAGGCCTCCGAGAGCCGCACCCTGAGCTCGCTCGCGTTGGTCTGGTCCTCCACGACCGAGCGCGTGAGCGTGGCGATGCGCGCGTCGAGGTCGCTCAGCCGCCGAACGAGGCGAGCCCTGAGATCCGCGGCGCGCGCCACCGTCCTGATCGCCTCGATGTTCTGCCGGGTCTCCTCGGCGTTGCGCTCGAGCTCGCCGCGTTCCTGCGTCGCCGTCTGCAGCCGGTCGGTCACCTGCCTCAGCTCGCGGCGGATCTCGAGGGCGCGCTGGAGCGCGGGGCCGGCCGCCGCGTCGATCGCGGCTCCGGACAGGTACAGCGCGATTGCTTCTGCCGCGGGCTCGCTCATGAAGTCCACGACCCTCTCGACGGGCGTGCGCTCCTCGACCCGGATCTCGGTGCGACCACGCGGCGGCACCCTGATCGGAACCAGCGCGTCGCGGGCGGTCATCTCCGTTCCCTCCGGCGGCTCGTGCAGCGTGGCGCCGTGGATGCGGTTGTGCCGCACGTAGACCTTGATCGGCTCGGAGCCGCCGTTTCGGACGATGTACGTCGTCGCCAGCGAGGAGAACCGCTCGATCGTGACCGATTCGCGGGTCACCTTGATGAGGCGCGCGGAGGCCTCGCCCCAGTTCGCCGACGACTCGACGGCCACGCTGCGATCGACCGCGAACGGGACGAACGCGGTTGCGCCGCGCGGCAGCGCGTCGAGGACCCCCTGCCCGAGGAACGAGCCGCGGGCGAGGACGGAGATCGGCCCGCGCTCGAGCATCGCCCCGGTGCGGTTCTCGACGCGCGCCACCCGAAACGGGTGGACGCTGGACAGGGGAACGCCAGGGTCGGGAGCGAACAGGTGCGCCTCCTCGCCCGGGACGCGCCTCGAGAGAACGGCGACCATCGTCGATCCGCCATCGGGGATCGTCAGCGCGCGATCGATGTCGTAGCGGGTCACTCCGGCGCCGAGGATCGCCACGGCGGCCATCGCCGTCACGCTCTGCTGCGCCTGCTGGGCCGTGATCCCGGCAGGCGGGGCAGGTGGTGCCCTCACGACCGGGGCGTCCATCGGCCTGCCTGATGGGGCACGGCGCGTGCTCCGGGACGCGACTCCACCGCGTCTCTCTCTGCGATCGTAGTTGTGATAGACGCCCCCGGCGCCGCCTTCCTCCTCGGTGCCCGTGGCGTCGGACTCGTCGTCGTAGTCCTCGCCGGCCCGCGCGGGCTCCGCCGGTGGCGTGGCGGGCGCGGACTGAGCCATCGGGCCCTGCTCCTGGCCCTGAGCCAGGGCCGTCTGCGACTCGGGGATCGCCATGACCACCTCGCCCGTGTCGGTCACGATCGGGCGATCGGGCGTGACGGGGTTGCCGAGGTCGGACTGGAACGCGAGCGGAGCGCCGGTCGTGAGCGACAGCCGCACGTCCTCCCAGTCCTCGCCGGAGATGTTCTGGACGACCGCCCACGCCTGCATCAGGGCTCCCTCGTCGTCGAGGACGACGCGGTACGACGGGCGCCAGATGGGGGCCGCCACGACGTACGCGACCGTCAGGTCGTGGCGGTCGCCGTCGAGCCGCAGGTCGACGTCGACGCGAGGCTCGCGGGGCTCCTCCTCTTCGTCGACGACGGGTTGAGGCTGGGGCACGGGCAGCGGCAGGCCGGGCGCCGGCGGCGGCGTCTGGCTCGGCTGACGCGGGGGGTCGGGGACCTCGAAGGAGACGCTCCGGACGCGTCCGCGCGCGCGCTCGATCACGGTCAGCGACGAGAGGAAGTCGCCGACCTCGGATTGGCGGACCTGGAACGCGAGGCGCTCGCCTTCGAAGTGGCCGGCCCGCTCGAAGTAGCCGACGCCGTTGCGATAGAGCACCACCCGCTTGATGGGCAGGGCGTCCGAGGTCAGGACGGCGGGTCCGGCTGCGCAGCCGGCGATGGTGCCGGCCAGGGCGAGGAGATGAACGAAACGCATGCCGCGAATGGACGCACATCCGCGGGCGAAGATCCAGAGGTAGATCTAGGAAGCGTAGATCTTCATCACGTCGGCGAGGAGCTGGAGCGCCTCCTTCTTCGGCCGCTGGAACGAGTTGCGGCCCATGATCGAACCGAACGCGCCTCCGTCGCGCAGTCCGCGGATCTCCTCGAGGATCGACGCCGTGTCCTTCGCCTCGCCGCCCGAGAAGATCACGATCCGCCGGCCATTGAACGCGCTCTGCACGACGTGCCGGATGCGGTCCGCCAGGGTCTTGGTCGGGATCTGGTACTTCTCGAAGACCTTCTTGGCCTCGGCCTGCTCGATGAAGTCCTTGGGGGGCTTGACCTTGATCAGGTGCGCGCCGAGCTGCGCGGCGACCTGCGCGGCGTACGCCACGATGTCGATCGCCGTCTCGCCGTCCTTCGAGATTCCGCCGCCGCGCGGGTACGCCCAGACCACCGCCGCGAGCCCGTGGCTCTTCGCCTCCTCGATCAGCTCGCGCAGCTCCTCGTACTGAGTGTTCCGGGCGGCGCTACCGGGATAGATGGTGAACCCGATCGCGGCGCAGCCGAGCCGCAGCGCGTCCTTGACGCTCGCGGTCACCGCCGAGCAGGGCTCTGGCACCTTCGCCATTGTGTCGCTGCTGTTGAGCTTGAGGATCAGGGGCACCTGGCCCGCGAACCGGGCCGCGCCCGCCTCGAGGAACCCGAGCGGAGCCGCGTAGGCGTTGCAGCCCGCGTCGATCGCGAGCTGGAAGTGGTACTCCGGGTCGTACGCATCGGGGTTCGGCGCGAACGAGCGCGCAGGACCATGCTCGAACCCTTGGTCCACCGGCAGGATCACCATCCGACCCGTGCCCGCGAGCGTGCCGGTGCTCAGCATGCGGGCGAGGTTGGTCAGTGTTCCCGGGTTGTCGGCGGAGTACCAGGAGAGGATCTTCTTCACGCGATCGGTCATGGGCATGGCTGTTCCTCCGGTTCCTCATCTCGATGGTCCGAGAAAGGTGCGCGGAGAATGCACCCGCGGAAGGTCTCGCGCAAGAGCAGGTGTCCCCGCTGACCTCACGCGGGCGCGAATGACCCAGCTTCCACGCCGGCCGCTCGCTGCGGTATAGGGAACGGTCGATGTACCCGCAGAAGCAAGCATTCGGCGCCGGGCCGAGGCCCCCGGTGGAGCCCCCGCCGGGGCGCGTTCCGCCGCACAACCTCGAGGCGGAGGCGGCGGTGCTCGGCGGGATCCTCCTCGACAACGTCGCGCTCAACATCGTCGCGCAGCTCATCGGCCCCGACGATTTCTACTCGCCCGGCCACCGGCAGATCTACCAGTGCATCCTCGACCTGTCGGCGGTGGGCCAGCCCGTCGACCTGGTCACTCTCACCAATCAGCTCCGCGCGAAGGAGCGGTTGCAAGCGGTCGGCGGCCCGGCGGCGCTGGCGGCGCTCGTGGACGTCGTTCCCTCGACGGCGAACATCGAGGCGCACGCGACGATCGTCCGCGAGAAGGCGACCGTGCGCCGGATGATCGACGTGTGCAACGAGGTCGCCGCGCGGGGGTACGGGGACTACGGCAGCTCGACCGAGTTCGTCGACGGCGCGGAGAACGCGGTCTTCCAGATCGCCAAGGAGGGTGTGCGGCGTCCCTACGTCCCCATCAAGGACGCCCTGAACGAGACGTTCCACGCGATCGAGCGGGCGGGGGCGCGGGGCGACCGGATCACGGGCGTCCCGACGGGCTTCGCCAGGCTCGACAAGATGACGGGTGGGCTCCAGAACTCGGACCTCATCATCATCGCGGGCCGTCCTGGCATGGGAAAGACCAGCTTCGCTCTGAACGTCGCGGTCACCGCCGCGATGAAGCACGGTACGTCCTGCGCGGTCTTCTCCCTCGAGATGGCGCGCGACCAGCTCGTCCGGCGCATGCTCTCGAGCGAGGCTCGCGTCGACGCGGGCAAGCTCCGCGCGGGCCTCTTGTCGGGCGACGAGATGGACCGCCTGATCTCGGCGGCGGGTTTCCTGGCCGAGACCAAGATCTTCGTCGACGACACCGGAGCGCTTCCGATCATGGAGCTCAGGGCCAAGGCGCGCCGCCTCAAGGCCGAGGCGGACCTGGGCCTCGTCGTCGTCGACTACCTCCAGCTCATGCGCGGCCCCAAGAACGTCGACAACCGCGAGCAGGAGATCTCGTACATCTCGCAGTCGCTCAAGGCGCTCGCCAAGGAGCTCGACATCCCGGTCGTCGCGCTCTCGCAGCTCAACCGCGGCGTCGAGAACCGGCCGGGCAAGGACAAGCGCCCGCAGCTCTCGGATCTTCGTGAAAGTGGCGCGATAGAGCAGGACGCGGACATCATCATGTTCGTGTACCGCGACGAGGTCTACAACCGCGACGAGACGGAGAACCGGGGCATCGCCGAGATCATCATCGGCAAGCAGCGCAACGGCCCAGTGGGCACCGTCCCCTGCCGCTTCTTCCACGAGTTCACGCGCTTCGAGAACCTCGCCGAAGACCGCGATTACTAGCCCGCCAGCGGCGCACTGGGCCGGATGAAAGGAGGCGGGACCGAGGGTTTCGAACCTTCGGTGCTCCAGGCGTGGGCGATCAGTGGGTGAAGCAGTAATTGGTGAGGCCGCCGCAGTTGTCGTTCACCCAGGCCGAGGTCGAGCCACAGCCGTCGGGCACGCAGTAGTACGTCGCGCCAACCTTGTGGCTCTCAGCGGCAACGCTGCAACCCACGTAGATCGTGTCGACGTTGGCCTGGTGGTCGATGGCGCCCTCGACTGTCGAGCATCCGTAGTCTGCTGCCGCGCCGCCGAAATTCGCGGCACATGCCTCCTGGCACGTGTACGTCGGGGGGTCATCCAGCCAGGGGATGCCGGAGCCGAGCGCATAGCTGCCGACGAGGAACCACGGCTCCCAGCAGTAGTTGACTTCGGCGCCGCAGTTGTCTTCGACCCAGGCCGAGGTCGCACAACCGGAGTCGGCGCAGTAGTACTCCGTGCCGAGCTTGTAGTCCTCGGCGACGTCGCTGCACCCGACGTATATCGTGTCAGCAGTCGCGGTGTGGGTCACCGCGGCACCGTCCGTGGAGCACGAGTACTCCTCCGGCAGCGCGCCGAAGTTGGCGTCGCACGCTTCCCGGCAGGTGTAGGTAGGAGGATTGTCGGTCCAGAGCGTGCCCGAGTCCATGGTGTAGCTGCCCGACAGCTCCCAGACGTCGACCCTCAGGCAGCGCCGGCAGTCGTAGTCCCCGAGGTCATCGCACTCCTCGACGCCTTCCCTGACGTCGCCGTCGCCGCAGACTGCCCTCCTGCAGTTCAGGACGCACGAGTCGCCATTGCTCAGGTTGCCGTCGTCGCACTCCTCGACCCCGGCCCAAACGAAGGAATCGCCACAAGCCGCGTCGGTGCAACCGATGCAGGCATCGGTGTTGTCGAGGTTGCCGTCGTCGCAGTCCTCGACGCCAGCTTGCACGTAGCTGTCGCCACAGGTCGCGTCGACGCAGTCGCCGACGCAGGCATCGGTGTTGTCGAGG
>JACPQR010000157.1 GCA_016190375.1 Deltaproteobacteria bacterium | reverse complement strand
GTCCGAGTCCGTATCCGAGTCCGTGTCCGAGTCCGAGTCCGAATCCGAGTCCGAGTCCGAGTCCGAATCCGAATCCGAATCCGAGTCCGTGTCCGAGTCCGAGTCCGTGTCCGTGTCCGAGTCCGCGTCCGAGTCCGAATCCGAGTCCGCGTCGCCGTCGGTGCCGGCGTCTTCTCCGGTCCTCCCGCTGACCCCGCCGCAGCCGCTCAGACACGAGATCGAGAGCACGAGCGCCAGATGCGATGAAGGTCTCATCGTGGTAGATGGTACCTCGAACGGTGGGCGGCCGAGAAATCCCGGCAGCCGCGGCGGCGCCCGCCCCTCGTGGCGCGGTTTCATGCTAGTTGTCCGCGCCATGCCAGCTCGCACGCTCGTCGCAATCCTCTTCCTCGCCTCCTGCGCCGGCGCTCCTTCGCGACCGCGTGCTCCCGCCCCCGCCGCCGCGGCGCCCGGACCGACGCAAAGGGCGGCCGCGTTCCTCGACTTCTACAACGCGACGCTCCTGGCCCTCGCGCCCGAGACGAACGAAGCGCAGTGGGCGGCCTCGACCGACGTGAACGACCGGAACGTGGGACGGCGGCTCGGCGCCGATGCCGTCTCCGGCGCCTTCGAGGGCTCGGCCTACGTGATCCGGACGGCGCGCGGGCTGCTCGAGCACCGCGACGATCTCGACGCCCTGACGATCCGCCAGCTCGAGAAGGTGCTCTACGAGGCCGCGGACAGCCCGATGCTCGAGCCGGCGCTCGCCCGCAGGAGGGTCGCGGCCGAGGCGCGTCAGAGCGAGCTGCTCGACGGCTATCAGTTCTGCCTGGAGCGCCGGGGCGACGCCTGCCTGCGACCCGTCACCGCGAACGAGATCGTCGATTCCCTCGTCTCCTCACGCGACCTCGCCGAGCGCCTCCGCGTGTGGCGGGCATCCAAGGAGATCGGCACGGTCCTGCGGCCGGGGATCGTCGAGCTCAGGGATCTCAGAAACGGAGTCGCGCGCCAGATGGGGCACGGGAGCTTCTGGGAGCTCAAGGTCTCCGATTACGGCATGACGAGCGCCGAGATGGTGCAGTTGCTCGAGCGGCTCGTCGCCGAGACGCGGCCGCTATTCGAACAGCTCCATTGCTTCGCTCGACACGAGCTGGCCAGGCGCTACGGAGTCAGCGACGTCCCAGCGCTGCTCCCCGCGCACTGGCTGGGCAACCGCTGGGGTCAGGACTGGCCGGGCCTCGTCGAGGCGGTCGACGTGGACGCGCTCGTGGCCGGAAGGGACCCGAGGTGGCTCGTCCAGCAAGGCGAGCGCTTCTACGTCTCGATGGGCATGCCCTCTCTGCCTGCTAGCTTCTGGGAGCGCTCGGACCTCTACCCTGTGCCCACCGGGCAGACCCGTCGGAAGAACTCGCACGCGAGCGCCTGGCACCTCGACCTCGAGGGCGACGTCCGTTCGCTGATGAGCGTCGAGCCCGACTGGGACTGGTTCTACACGGTCCACCACGAGCTCGGTCACATCTACTACTTCCTCGCGTACTCCCGCCCCGAGGTCCCGCCGCTCCTCCGCGAGGGCGCGAACCGCTCGTTCCACGAGGCTCTGGGCGACCTCATCGGCCTGTCCGCCTCGCAGACGCCGTACCTGCGCGAGATCGGGATCCTCCCGGCAGGCCAGAGCATCGACCAGACAAAGTGGCTCCTCAACGAGGCCTTCACTGGACCCATCGTGTTTCTCACCTTCGCGGCGGGAACGATGAGCCACTTCGAGCAGGCCCTGTACGAGGGCAACCTGGACGCTGGCCTCTTGAACCAGAAGTGGTGGGAGCTGGTCCGGCGCTTCCAGGGGATCGTCCCGCCCGAGGATCGCGGCGAGACGGGGTGCGACGCCTGCACGAAGACCCACATCAACGACGACCCCGCGCAGTACTACGACTACGCGCTCGCGAACGTGCTCGTCTACCAGCTCCACGAGCACATCTGCCGCGAGATCGTCCACGCGGATCCCCACGAGTGCACCTACTGGGGCCGCCGCGACGTGGGCGAGCTCCTTCGAGGAATGATGCAGCTCGGCCAGACGCGCGACTGGCGCGAGGTCCTCGTCGAGACCACGGGGCACGAGCTCACGGCCGAGCCGATGCTGCGCTACTTCCAGCCCGTGATGGCGTACCTCCAGGACGCCAACCGCGGGCGAACCTGCGAGTTGCCCGAGCCCTAGCTCTCCCTAGATTGCGAGGGTGGCCGCTGGTCCCCTCCGCGAGTACCGCACGAAGCGCGACATCAGCCGGACCCCCGAGCCGTTCGGTGGCGCCAAGGCGAAGACCGCCCCGTCGATCGCGAGGTTCGTGGTCCACAAGCACGCCGCCCGGCGCATGCACTGGGATCTGCGCCTCGAGTGGGGCGGCGTCCTCTGGTCCTGGGCGGTGCCGGAGGGCCCGTCCCTGGATCCGGCCGTGCGACGACTCGCGGTCGAGGTCGAGGACCACCCGGTGGAGTACGCGAACTTCGAGGGCATCATCCCGAAGGGGGAATATGGCGCCGGCGCCGTGATCCTCTGGGACAGCGGCGTCTGGCGGCCGATCGACGATCCGGAGGCGGGGCGCCGGAAGGGGAAGCTCTCGTTCGAGCTCGTCGGCCACAAGCTGCGAGGGCGCTGGGCGCTGGCCCGCACCAGAAGGACCCGGAATGGGCAGCCCCCGAGGGACTGGCTGCTCATCAAGAAGGCCGACGAGTGGGCCACGCCCGAAACCGACGACGCGTTTGCCGAGCAATCGATCCTGTCGGGACTGACGGTCGAGGAGTTGCGCGATGGCCCTACACGCCCGGCCGAGATCGCGCGGGCCCTCGTGGCAGGCGGCGCGCCGCCCCTGAAGAGGACGCCCGTGGCGGCGAAGCTCATGCTGGCCGAGGCCGCGGACTCCCTACCGGAGGGGCCAGGCTGGTTCTTCGAGCTCGGCCACGAGGGGCTTCGCGTCCTCGCCACCGCTCACGCGGGCCGCGCCAAGCTCGAGGTTCTCGGCGGGTCCGTCGCGACGGCGGCTTTTCCCGAGATCGCACGGGTGCTCGCCGCGCTGCCGTTCGAGTCGTTCGCGCTCGACGGAGTCGCCACCGTGCCGGGCGCGGACGGGCGCGCGTCGAGCTCGCTCCTGAGCCGGCGCGTCCGCCTTCGCCGGCGCGCCGACGTGGAGCGCGCGTCGCTCGAGACTCCCGCGATCCTCTGGGTGCTCGACGTCCTGGCCACCTGCGGGCTGGACACGCGTCCTCTGCCGCTCCGTGAGCGGAAGGCGGCGGCGCGCGCGATGCTGGCACCAGTCGGTCCCGTGCGCTTCGCCGATCACGTCGAGGGCGCCGGCGCCCAGTTCCTGAAGGCCGCCCGGCAGATGGGGATCGGGCGGATCGCGGCCAGGCGTGCCGACGCGCCCTATCGGGCCGGTCGGAGCCAGGACTGGCTGGAGATGAACCTGGGTCGCGGCCATCGGGCCCAGCACGGAACGAAGCTGACCAGGCTCGACAAGGTCTTCTGGCCCGACGAGGGCTACACGAAGGGAGATCTGGTCGAGTACTACAGGATCGCCTGGGGCTGGCTCGGCCGATACCTCGCCGACCGACCGGTCGTGCTCACGCGCTATCCGGACGGAATCGGGGGCAAGTCCTTCTTCCAGAAGGACGCGCCCGACTGGGTGCCCGACTGGGTGCGGACGGAGCGGATCTGGAGCAGGCACGCCGGCCGGCACATCGACTACTTCGTCTGCGACGAGCTCGAGTCGCTCCTGTACATCGTCAACCTCGGCTGCATACCGCTGCACGTGTGGTCGAGCCGGGCCAGCTCGCGCGATCGGCCCGACTGGTGCATCCTGGACCTCGATCCCAAGCAGGCGCCGTTCTCCGACGTCGTGACGCTGGCGAACGCGACGCGGGAGCTGTGCGAGTCCATCGAGCTGCCGGTGTTCGTCAAGACGAGCGGCGCGACGGGGCTGCACGTCCTCGTTCCCCTCGGCCGGTCTTCGAGCTTCGAGCAGGCCAGGTCGCTCGGGGAGATCGTCGCGAGGCTGATCGCGGCGGACCATCCCCGGATCGCGACGACAGCGCGCGCCCTCGAGGCCCGCCGCGGGCGCGTCTACCTGGACACCCTGCAGAACGGCCACGGCAAGCTCCTGGTCGCGCCGATGTCGGTGCGGCCGCTCCCGGCCGCGCCCGTCTCGACGCCGCTCCGCTGGGAGGAGGTCGGGCCGAAGCTCGACCCCCGGGCCCACACGATCCGAACGATCCCCCGGCGCATGGAAGCGCTCGGCGACGATCCGCTCGCTCCCGTGCTCGAGCTCGAGCCCGACCTGGGCCGGGCGCTCGCGATCCTGGGTGAGCGGCTCTCACGGAAGGCGGCCGCGCCCGAGCCGTGAGGATCAGGGCTTCACGCCCGAAGCGTGAGTGCGCCCGGGACCAGCTCGATCGACACGGGTAGGCCACCGAGAGGCTCGCCGTCGACGTCGAGGAGGAACACCTCCCGCGCTTCCTCGTTCTCGAGATCGAGATCGATCCGATCGCAGGCGAAGTGCTCGACGCCCGGATCGCCGAGGTGCGCGCCCGAGTAGATCTTCCGCGACGAGAGCGCGAAGGCGACCTTCGACGGCGCACCCAGGCTGACCACCTCGAAGGCGCCATCGTCGGGAGCGGCCATCGGCGCCACCTTCATCCCCGAGCCGAAGTATCGGCCGTTGCAGATGGCGATCAGGTAGGTCGCGATTCGCCGGTCCTCGGTCTTGCCGCTTCGGGTGGTCTGGCAGCGAAGACGGCCGACGCGGCACGAGGCGAGCGCGCCGAGCGAGGCCAGGAAGTAGGCGGCCTTTCCGCCCACGGCGGCGGGGGCGCGCGCCACGTACTGGTCGACCAGCCCACCCATCCCGGCAGACAGGATGTTGACGAAGTACCGCTCGCGGCGGCCGCCGTCGTGCGCTCGGTAGCGAAAGCGCCCGACGTCCATCTTGCGCTCGCGCCCCGACGAGAGCGCCTCGAGGTAGTGTTCGAGCCGGTGATCGATCCCGAGCGTTCTGCGGAAGTCGCCGCCGGTGCCCTGCGCGATGAGCCCCACGCGCGTCTCGCGCCCGGCTTCGCCGGCGGCCATGACGCCGTTGCACACCTCGTTGAACGTGCCGTCTCCCCCGACGGCCACCACGAGCGGGTGGCCCGCAAGGACACCGGCGCTCGCGAGCTCGATGCCGTGGCCGGGCCGCTCGGTCAGCTCGACGTCCACCGGGCCGAGCGCCGACTCGATCGCCGGGCGGATGGAGCCGAACGTCTTGCCGGTCCGGCCGCCGCCGGACCGCGGATTGACGACGAGGAGCGGCCGAAGGCCCATGACGGTCGACAGTGAAGCACAGCCGGCGCCAGGATCACAGAGGGTTCAGGGTCACCCGTTCTTCAATGCATCGAGGAGCTCGACGTCCAGGAACGCGAGGTCGACGCGCGCCCTGCAGAGGCCGACGCCGGTCTCGTCGAAGAGCCGGCCGAGGCCGACCGAATCGGTGAGGCCGACCGGAGGCGCTCCTGCCGCCGCCGCCTCGTCGCGCGCGGCAGCCGCGACCGACCCCGTCGTCAGGATCCAGCCCATGGACGCGCCGTAGTGGTGGAGCGCCCCTCGCAGCTCGGCGACGCGCGCCGCGTCGATCTCGCGACCGGTGCGGGTGAAGACCAGCGCCGTCACGACGCCGCCCGGTCCGATCTTGTTCGTCGCGGCCAGGTGCAGCTCACGCCCGCCGCCCCGGTTCGGCACACGCCGAGGACGCTCGTAGCCGAGCCGGTCCAGGAGAAGGAGGGCGATGTGCTCGAACTGCGGATCGCCCATGTCCACCAGCCGGCGAATGAGCGTCTTTCGGGATGCCTCCCGCTGCTTCTCCGCGATCTGGGTCGCGTCGGTCTCCAGCCGCAACGCCTCACCCCCGACGCCCCACTCGAACAGCGCCCAGCGCGAGCCGCTGAGCGCCCTGAACCGCGGGCGCGCCCCGGCAAGCGCCCGGCGCTGATTGTCCGACCGCATGGCAGCTCCGATCGCCATCCATGGGGCCGGCGAGTCCGGGCCGATGAGCTGGGCGCGCTGGGCCTGCTCGGCGAGCTGCCGGATCGGCACTCCGCCCGTTCTCTCCTGGCCGACCAGGAGCCGGTACGCGCCGTCGGCGAGGCTCTGCTCACCGGGAGCGGCCGGCTCGGCGCGAGTCACGACCTCGCGTCTCGGACTTTCCCGCCTCTCGGGTGCGGGCCCCGGCCGCTGGATACGCTCGCGTCCCTCCTCGCGTTCTGCCATGACCTCGCCCAGGAGGTCGGCCTCGTCCGGCTCGGGGGCGGCTGCGGCGGGCGCTGCGGCGCCGAGCACCGGGTACGAACCGCTGCCAGTGGTGTCGGAGCGCTCCTCGGCCCCGACGTCGACCGCGGTCGAGCCGCCCGGGATCACGCGCGGCAGGCCGCTTCCGTTGCGCGACCTGACCTCGACGATGGGCCCCTGGCTCTGGCCGGCCTCGGCTCGGTCGCCACCGCGACGCCGCCGGCGGCGTCGCCTGCGCCTTCCACCGCCCTCCGGGCCAGCCAGCTCCGAGGGACGGGCGGCGGGATGCTGGCCGTCCGGCTCCGGGCCTGCCTGGCCAGACAGCTCGGCCGTTTCGTCCAGGTCCGCCTCGAGCTCGGCGGTCTCTTCGTGAGCCTCGGCCCCCTCGGCGAGCCCCTCCCCGTCGCCCTCGCCGCTCGGCTGGGCAGCCTCAGGCTCGGTGGGGCGAGCATCGATCTCCTCCTGGGAAGGCCGCGCGACCCGGGTCGACTCCCGAGCCGCCTCGACGGCGATCTCCGCTTCTCGTGGCTCGGCCGGCCCCTTCCGGCCGCGGCGGCCTCGCCGCTCCTCCTTGCCGTCCTTGCCCTTGCGCTTGCCCTCGTCCTTGGCCTCCTTCGCCTTCGGCTTGGTCTTCTTGCCCCGGGGCTCGGGTTCCGGCTCGCCCGGGATGCCAAACGAGTCGTTCTCGCCGACCTCGGGACCGTTGGGCGGACGGTCGCCCCATTCACGCAGGGCGAAGACGCCCGCCTTGGTGCGAACGATCGGGACGTCCGCCTTGTCCTTTCCGGCCACGGCGGCGAGCCGGGCGCTCATCGTCACGTCGGGTGTCTTGCCGACATGGCTGAGCAGGTTCTTGGCAATGGCGACCTGGGTGATCTTCTTGAAGTGCATCGGTCGTCCGACCAGACGCAGGACCTCTATTGCTGCTTCGGAGAATGTCATTCAGCTCCTCGAATCGACGGGCCGTATCGCTCCAGCGATGGCCCCCAAGGTGTTTGTTCGGGCGACCGGGGGTTGGCGGCTTCGAGCCGCCAAAGAACCCACGAGCCGTTTCAACCCACCCCGGCGCCGCGCGCCGGAGCTCCGGATTGCCCGATCGGAGGGGTCGAGGCGGCTGCCCCGACAAGCGCCCTACCGACGGACCTCCTTCTAGCAGACAACCGCCCGGGGCGGTAGCGCGAAAAAAAGATCCCCTCCAGCCGTGGCCCGGCCAAACCCGACCGCCACCGGGTCGTCCTCAAACTTGACGGCCGCGCCGGGCGGCTGGTATCCGTCTCACGCGGGACACGAGGGCCGAGTCGGAACGTACCCGATTCGGGTCTGCTCGCGGGGCGTAAGTGCCTGGAATTCACCTGATTTCCCCGGGGGAGCAGGCTTTCGACGACCGGCACGGGAAGTGAAGCAGCGAGGGTAGAAGGCCGAAAGGACATCGAAGATGGGCAAGGGTCGGAGGCGGATCGGAGTCCTGATGGGGGGGATGAGCGCGGAGCGCGATGTCTCGCTCCGAACGGGTGACGCCGTCGCGGCGGCCCTCGCCGGACGGGGGCACGAGGTGGTGAAGGTGTTCGTCGACCGCGACCTCGACCGGATTCTCCGGCAGTCGGCGATCGACGTTGCTTTCCTGGCGCTGCACGGCCGATACGGCGAGGACGGGTGCGTGCAGGGCCTCCTCGAGATCATGGGCATTCCGTACACGGGGTCCGGCGTCCTGGCCAGCGCCCTGGCGATGGACAAGCTGAAGGCCAAGGAGCTCTTCCGCCTCCACAACATCTCGACGGCTCCGTACTACGTGATCGACGCCCGCCGGCTCGCGGACATCGAGGACGTGCACGGCTCGTTCGGCTTTCCGGTGATCGTGAAGCCGCGCAGGGAGGGTTCGTCGATCGGCGTGACTCGCGCCGACGACCCGCAGGAGCTGGCCCGCGCCGCCGAAGCGGCGCTGCAGTTCGACAGCGAGGCCCTGGTCGAGCGTTTCATCACCGGCAAGGAAGTCGCCGTCGCGGTCCTTGACGGTCGTGTCCTCGGAGGGATCGAGATCGTGCCCAAGAAGGGCTTCTACGACTACCAGTCGAAGTACCAGAAGGGCATGAGCGAGTACCACTTCCCCGCCCGGCTGGGACCGACGCGGTATCGCGGAGTCCTGAACCTCGGCGAGGCGGCCCATCGCGCCCTCGGCTGCTCCGGCGCGACCCGCGTCGACCTGATCGTCACCGAAGGCGAGAACGAGTACGTCCTCGAGGTCAACACGCTGCCGGGGATGACCCCGACGAGCCTGCTCCCGAAGATCGCTGCCGGCGCAGGGATGGACTTCGGCGACCTGTGCGAGGCGATCCTGGGCAGCGCCCGCCTTCATGCCGCGAATCGAGTCGAGGCGGAGCTGGAGGAGGAGGGCGCCACGGCAGGCGCCGATCCCGCGGAGAAGCTGGCTGTCTGAGACACCCGAAAGTTCCTGACCACCGGGCGTCCTGGTAGACTCGGACGGCCGTGACCGCGTCCGGGGCGATCCGTGTGCTGGGGCGTTTCGAGCTGCTCGAGCAGCTCGGTCAGAGCGAGGTCACGGCGGCCTTTCGCGCCCGCAGGCGCGGCGTCCAGGGCTTCGAGAAGATCCTCCTGGTCAAGATCCCCGCGCCGGGCAGGGCGGCGGACCGCAGGCTCGCCGACCGTCTCGTCACCGCGGCCGGCGCGGTCTCGGCGCTGACTCACGCCAACATCGTCCAGGTGATCGAGCTCGCCGAGGAGGACGGGTCGCCGGCGCTGGCCCTCGAGTTCGTCCACGGGACGGATCTGGGCAAGCTCGTGCAGACCATCCGGACCTCGGGACGGAGCCTGCCGGCGCCCTTGGGGGCATTCATCATCGGCGAGATCTGCAAGGCGCTCGACTTCGCCAGCACCGGCCAGCGCCGCGGCGGCCGGGCGCTGACGGGCATCGCGCACGGCGCGCTCCACTCGGGCAACGTGCTGGTTTCCTTCGAGGGTGACGTGAAGGTTGCGGACTTCGGCTTCTCGAGGGCCGCCCTGACGGGGTCGCAGGCCGATGCCGCGGAGGATGTGGCCGCCGTCGGCTCGCTCTTGGCGACGCTTCTCTCCCTGTCCGCGGACAGGGCACCCGATCTGGAGGCCGCCGCGCTCGCCGCGCAGGCCCTCGACCCATCGGCCCGGCCGGCGGCGCCCGAGCTGTTCAGGCTCGTCGCGGCGGCAGTGTTCTCTGGCGGGCAGAGGCCGACCGCGCGAGACCTGTCCAGCTTTCTGGTCGAAGTGGGGCTCAGACCGCCGCCGGTCGACACCGGCAGGATCGTGATCGAGGACGTGGTCACGGCCCGCGTGCCCCGGCAGAAAGACGAGGCGCTCGAACCAACCGCACCCGACATGCTCCGCGATGCATTCGGCGTGACCCCGACTCACCGGTTCGTGGGTCGGGCCGCGGAGATGAAGATCCTCGCGGAGGCGTTCGACGGGGTCCGGGCAGGCTCGGTGCGCGCGGTGTTCATCGAGGGTGGCCCCGGCACGGGGAAGACGTTTCTGCTCGCGGAGCTCGGACGGCATGCCATGCGCGCCGGGAGCATCGTCGCTCCTCTCGCCCTCCGGCGCGAGCTTGCCAGGGTTCCCTTCCACTCCATTCGCGCGCTGCTCCGGTCGCTCGTCGGGATCCCCCCCGACGCTGGCCCGACCCACGCGGAGGCGGTGACACAGCTCATCCGCGACTTCGCGCTGACGCCCTACGAATCGGAGATCGCGCGCAGGTTGGCGCTCGGCGAGGACGGGGTCGGGCTGTCCCCGGCGGCCCGTGTCCGCCCCGTCTCGCGGGTCGTCGGCAGGCTGGTCGCGAGGCTGGCCGGCGAGGCGGCGGTCATGATCCTGGTCGACGACGCGCACCACCTCGATCCGGTCAGCCGTGCCGTGCTGGAGGACCTGCCGCGGCGAGTCCCGGATCGTCCGTTGATGCTGGTAATGACGCGACCGCCGACGCGAAAGGAGACGCTTCAGGGCGCGTTGACCGTCCCCTTGGCGTCGATGTCCGACGAGCAGCTCTCGGAGATCCTCGCGTCTCGATCCGGCACCCTGGGGCGGGAGTGGATCACCAGGATCGCGCAGGCAGCCGGCGGCAACCCCAGGACGGCGATCGAGCTGGACTCGATCGTCGCCGAGCTTCCGGGCGCGGCGGCCGACGAGCTTCTCGAGTCGCCGAGCCACGAGCAGCTCGCCATGGATCGCGTCGGGGCGCTGCCCACCCACGAGCGCCGCGCCCTGGGGATCGCGGCGCACGTCGGCGACCTGATCGATCCCCAGCTTCTCGCCCGCCTCTTGGGTGTGACGACCGCGGAGCTCGCTTCGACTCTGGAGTCCCTGGCCGACAAGGGCCTCTTGTCGCGGCGCCCCGCATCGACGTACGTCTTCGCCTCCGAGGCCACGAGGACCGCCGCGTCGCGTGAGATAGCGCACGGCGACGAGCCCGCGCTGCATCGCTTCGCGGCCCTCACGCTGTCGGCGATGGAGGACGGCGACCCGCACACCTGGGCGACGGCGATGTGCGACCACGCGGAACGAGGTGGAGCGCGCGCCAGCATAGCGGCGGCGCTGGCGAAGCGGGGCCGTACCCTGGCGGGAGCTGGCGCCGGCGCCGGCCTCGACCTGCTCATGGAGGCGCTGCGCACGGCGCGTGAGACGATCCAGGAGGATCCGGCCATGCCCCGGGAGCTGTCGATCGAGGTGGGGGAGCTCGCGCTCAGGACCGGCCAGTACCACGAAGGAATAGCGGCGCTGCGGCTCGGTCGCGTCCTGGCGCGGCGCGGCGCGGGCAACGACAAGCTCCTTCAGACGCTCAGGCTGTCTGCGCGCCTCTTGACCCGCGCCGAGCGGTATTCCGAGGCGTTCAAGCTCCTCGAGGAGGCGCACTCGGTCGCGGACGGCATCGGCGAGCCCGGGGCGATCGCACAATCGCACGCGGGCATCGGCGAAGCTCTGACCCAGATGGGCGAGTTCTCCAAGGCTCGCCCCTATCTCGACTTCGCCCTGCAGCACATGGCCGCGGGCACCGAGGCGGCCGCGAGGCTGCACGGACAGGCGGCGCTCGTCGCGGCCGCGGGCGGGGACGCAGAGGCCGCGCGGGAGCACCTCGATCGCCTCGCCGAGGCCCGGGTCGCCCTCGCCGATGACGGCGTCGAGTGCGAGGCCCTCAAGATGACAGGCCTGGTGGAGTACGCCCTCGGCGACCTCGACGCCGCGCTGGCGGCCTTCGAGTCCGGCTTGAACCGCTCCCTCGAGCTCGGCTTCAGGCACGAAGCCGCCGTCGCCTCGATCAACGTGGGCGACTGCTATCTGCGTCGAGGCGACGTCCGCCGCGCCTTCGGGGCGATCCGCTACGCCTACGAGGTCGCCCGGGAGCACGACTTCTCGAGGGCCCGATCGCTCGCGCTCCATCTGCTCGGTTACCTCGACGCATCGGTCCTGGAGAGCCCCGAGGGCCGCCTGAAGGTCGCGCAGGAAGCCGCCGAGGCCCGAACGCCGTGGGACGTGGTCCAGACGCGCTTCGCCCTCGGTCGCATCGAGGCAAGGGCGGGCCGGACCGACGAGGCAATCGCCCATCTTCGGGAGGCCCTGGACGTGGGCCGCAACACGGGCAACCGGATCCTGGAATTAGAAATCCTGGAGCTGCTGTCCTCGCTCGGGGCGGGCGAGTAGGTCGCGAGCGACGGGCTTGTTTGGTCCCGCGGCCGCTTTGCGGCCGCGGGACCGGGCATGCCATGGCACGCCTGACCTCGGGGCCGCAAGGCGGCCCCGAGGTCCCCCGAGCCCGTTTTGCCGCGCAATGGACACGGCGAAGCGGCTATCCGCGTAGCCGGCTGGGCCGGTTCACGCGCCGGTTCACGGGCGTGCCGCATGCGGCGCAACGCCGCGGGCGGCAACGGGAATGACCCATGACGCGGAGCGGCACGCTGAGTGCACAGGTGCGGACGCCGAACACCCTCAGGAGGGGCGACGATGCGCTCAGCGAGATTCTTCATGGTGCTTCTCGGTTTGGCCCTGGTGACGGGTCCCGGCTGCGGCGGGGGCGACGGCGAGACGGGGAAGCTTCCTCCCGGCGAGGATCCCGAGCCCGACAGCGAGGGCGACTTCAGGCTCGAGTTCGTCACGGGGCCGGAGATCTCCCTCGCCCGCGGCGCTCAGGCAGACCTCGCCGTCCGCTACATCGATCCGAAAGGCGAGCCCGCCTCGGGTAACGTCTGGTTCGACGTGGCCGGCGATGCCCGGGGCTCGACGCTGAGCTCGCAGGGCAACCCAGCCGACGAGGAGGGCGAGGCCTCCGTGAAGCTGCGCGCCGGCTCGAACGACGCCACCTTCGACGTCGTCGTCTCCGCGGACTACGCCGATTCCATCGAGTTCGGCGTGAGCGTCTCCGCCTCGCACGACGGCGGGGACCTCAGGGTGTCCGTCACGTACGATGGCGTCCGGCGCCTGCACGGAGCCGACATCTACATCTACGAGGGCCGGGACTGCGCGGGGATCGACCCGCGCCAGCCTCCGCCCGCCGACCTCTTGCAGTCCGTCCAGTCGATCCGCGACGACGCGACTTTCCAGGGCCTGCAAGCCGGATCGCGCTGGGCGGTCCTCGCGGCCGCGATCAACGACACGGGCTACGTCGCGTCGTGGGGCTGCTGGCCCGAGGCCCGGATCGAGGACGGCCGCGAGACCCTGGTGGAGCTGCCGCTGCAGGACATCCCGGTCGACGCCGCCGGCCGCTGGGAGCTCGAGAACCACTTCAACATGGGCGAGGCCCTTCCCGACGACGTCGACACGATCTTCGACGCGCTCGCGGAGATGTCGGACGACCCGAACGACCCCGCGACGTACATCCTCGACCAGGTTCGGGAGCAGATCGACAACGAGGCCCTTCGCTTCGCCTTCGATGCCGCCCGGATTTACTGGAACCTGGACGCCGAGCTGAACGAGCAGATCGATGACGCGGCCCCCGGCTTCGTCCTCGACGCGATGTCGGCGGCGGGCGACCTCGGGCGCGCCTTGAACGACATGCAGATCGACTCCGACATGACGTTCGGCCAGCCCGACGAGTTCGGCGTCATCAACGCCGAGCACCAGCTCATCGATCTCGTCATGACCCTCGACGGCGTCACCAACCGGTTCTCGATGGCCGACGACGTCGGTCTCGGTGGCACGACCGCCCGGAACGTGATGGTGGGAGTCCTGGACGAGCAGACGGCGACGATCGACCCACACGAGTTCCGGATGGGGATGGGAACGCTCGTCCTGTTTGCCCTGAACAACGTCGTGCTGCCGCGCTTCGACGGCGCGCCCGGCTCGGTGCGCGAGATGCTCGAGGGCGCTGTCGACTGCAGCTCGGTCGGCGAGTGGCTCTCCGACACCGTCGACATGGGAGCGCCCAGCATGTGGGAGGATCTCTGTGGCTTCGCGCTCGCGGCGGCATCGCTGTACGCCGAGCAGCAGATCCTCGGCATGAACGACACCTACGACACGCTGACCCTGGCCGGGACCGCGAGCATCAAGGACCCGAACGGCGACCTCGGCTTCGACCGGCTCGACGACGGCGTCTGGAGCTCCACGTGGTCGGGCAACGCCGGCAGCGTGCAGTTCCCCGGCAGCTTCCAGGGCACGCGGTACTAGCTCACCTCTTCTCCATCGTCGCCAACCGGTACTCCACCTCGTCGCCGCCTCGCTCCACCCTCAGCTCGACGCTCGAGACCACGCCCGGCGCGTCGCAGAGCTCGATCCACGCGGCACCTCCGGTCGCATGATCGGCAGCCACGCGCCGCGTCGCGGCGTCGAGGAAGAACAGCCTCGCCTCCGTGCCCATCCCGTCGACCGCGGCGACGACCCGCTGGCAGCGGGCCGCGGAGGGTACGGGATGCTGTCTGAGCCCTCCCGACGGCATGCGGCCGGCCACGACATCGGCGGACCGGACATACCCGTCGGCGGTGGCCTGGTCGATCAAGGTCTGAAGGCGAGAGGCGATCAGCGGCCTCGCGGAGCGCAACGAGGGCTGTGTGGCGACATCGCCCACGACGAGAGAGACCTCCCCTCCCCCACGCACCGCCTCGACGTCCACGCGCGCGGTGCCGGCGCGCGCGGGACAGATCCTCGCGCCCGCGGCGCCGATTCCGACCGTGGGATCGACCAGCGGATCCCCGGCCGCGTCGAACGCGCCGACCCGCAGCCGACCGAGACCGCGGCCGCCCACCGCGACGACCGCCGTGCAGCGACCGGCGGGCGTTTGGACGGAGTGGCTCTGCACCTCGCGCTGCTGGATCTTCGTCGGCGCCTGTGCGGGACGGAGGGTGTAGCCGGCCCGCCGGAGCTCCTCCTGTGCAGCGGCCACCGCTGCCTCGATCGGCAGCTCGCTGGGTCGGTCCCGCCGCTCCCCGAGCCAGAGGCGGCCCGCGCCACCGATCGCCTCCGACGCGCCACCGAACACGGCGAACCGCACCTCGCCCGACCCCGACACCATCCGGACCTCGGCGGAGATGGTCTCCTCGTTCTCGGAGCAGAACTGGGTCATGGCGTCCACGGCGGGACCGACGTCGCGAGCGACCTGCAGCGCGGCCTCGTCGAGCAGCACGAGATCGATGTTCCGGACGCCGTCACCGCCCAGGGCCACGACCGTGTAGCAGACGCTCTTCTCCGTCGGCAGCGCGAAGCGCACGGTCTCGTGGCCTCCGAGGGTCGAGGTGACGGGGTCACCCCGCGCGGCGAACCCCCTGTCGGCCAGCCGTGCACCGAGCTCCTCGAGCCGCAGGTCCAGGCTCGAGCGCTGGGCCCTCGCCTCCGCTCCTCCACGCAAGAGCCGGATCGCCGCGGGCAGTGCTTCCCGGTCGGATCGCAGCGCGACGAAACGGTAGGCGCCCGCGCCGGCGAACATCTTCACGACGTAGTAGACGCGCATCCGGCGCTCCGCGCAGAGCTGGACGACGGGATGAGGATCGGGCTCGTCGTCCTCCGCGAGGACCGTGCCGTCTGGCGAGTAGATCTGCGCGTCGACGTCGCGGACGCCGACCGAGCCGACGGAGAGGACGGTCAGGCACAGGCCGGCCTCGATCTCGAGCGAATGCGACGCGCTGGTGCCCTCCGTCAAGAAGCCTCTGCCTGCGAGGCCAGCCACGCGAGTGAACCCGGCGGGGACGAGCCGATCGACGGTCTGGTCGATGCGCAACGTGAGCGCATCGCGCTCCGGTCCCCGAGCCGTGGCCGCCGGCCGGCGAGCGTCCTCGGGGGCAGGACGAACGGCGCAGCAGGCCGCCACCGAGGTCGACAGCACGATCGAGAGACAGAGCCTCATCGGTCTTCTCCAGGGGAAGCGAATACGCCGATCACGTACTCGGATCTCGCACGATAGAGCCGGACCTCGGCGTCGATCCTGAGGTGCTCCTCGGCACATAGCATCACCACGGGCGTCGAGTCCTCTCCCGTGTCCGATCCCAGCGAGGACCCATCGGGTCCCCAGAGGTGCAGGTCCAGATCTCCCTCGGTCCCGCCGGCGGCCGCGACGGCGTAGCAGCGATCCGGCTGCAGCTCGAGGACATGCGACTGACGGCTCGCGAAGTTCAGCGCGCCGCGTGACGGAGGCTCTACGGGCGAGAAACCGCGCCTGCGCAGGCGCCCAGACAGCTCCGCGAACCGCTGGCGGATCGCGCTCGGGAGGGAAGCCGAGACATCCTCGAGCGACGACAAGAGCAGCGCGCGGTACGCGTACCGGCCCGTGCCGGCGAACATTCGCACCTCGAGCCGGAACTGCCCGCCGGCCCGCGGACAAACTCGCAGCCGCGGCCGTGGATCGGACGCCGCGTCGCGCGCGAGCTCCCCGCCGGTGGGGCCCAGGACCCTCGTGTCCAGGTCGACAACTCCCGGCCCTCCTGCTGCGATCAATGCGTAGCAGGCGCCGCCGGACAGGACCACGTCGTGCGAAGCGGTCGCGCCCTCCGCGAGGCTCCCTCCTCCGACCTCGCCGAAGGGCACGTAGCCGATCTCGAGCAGATCCCGCACGGAGGCGGCCAGAGACTGCTCGGCAGACGCGGTGGTCGGGATCGGCTCGTCGTTCTCGGGCGCCGGTGGCGCGACGCGTGGGCCCGGGGCGCCCGGAGGCTGTCCCTGGGGAGGACGCTCCTCGCCGAGCGCCGCAGCGATGTCGAGGCGAGGCGGGCCCCTCGGAACCTCGAGGTCGGCGAGGAGCGCCTCGCCGGCGCCCTGGTAGCTCGTGAGCACGACGAAGACGTCGGTGTCGCGGGGCGGGCAGAACCGCACGGAGGGGAATGCGTCGCGCTCGGAGTCCTCGGCGAGCTGCATCCCTCCCAGCTCGTGCAGGGCAAGGTCGAGGTCGGTGATGCTCGGCGCCCCGAGGCCGACGAGGATGTGGCACCTGCCGCCGGCCAGAGCGACCGGGACCGGACGGTGCTCGCCCTCGGTCAGGAGCGTTCGTTCCGGAGTGCGCACGAGGCTTCCGCCCAGCCCGAGCGCCGCGTCCGCCAGGCGCGCGAGCCGGACGCCGAGTCGGTCGCCCGGCTCCGGTAGGGCTCGCGCTGGCCGCGGCGGCGCCGGGGTCGACGGGGCGCCCCGCCGCGGAGGGCAACACGCATGAAGAAGCATCGCTGCCGGGACGATGAGCAGGCAGGCACGGGAAGAGCGGGTCACGGGGTCCTGTAGAGCCGGAAGTCGAAGCTGCCGGCCCCGCTATACATCTTGACCTCGGCCACGTACACCCCGGAGGTCGAAGCGCAGAAGCGCACGACGGCCGTCGGAAAAGTGGCCGTGTCGGACGCGACCATCTCGGCGGTCGGCGAACGTACGAACAGGTCCAAGTCCTCCGCACCGTCGCCGCCGGCCGCCACCGCCGCGTAGCAGCTATCTGCCGCCAGGGTCAGCGAGAAGCTCTGCGCCTCGCCGGTGGCCAGATCGTCGGCCCCGGAGACGGGCTCGACGACGGCGCCCGTGCCCTCGAGCGGCGCGGTGAGCTCCCGCAAGCGCAGCGCCCCGAGGTCGCGTACCGTGGCCGGCGCGTCGAAGGCCTGGAAGCCGTAGGTTCCGGTCCCTCGGTAGAGCTTGACGTCGAGCCTGTACAGGCCCGCGGCGCCGGCCTCGACACAGATGTGGACGGTCGCAATCGGGCCCTCGGCGATGTCGCGATCGACGCTCGTTCCCTCCGGTTCGAAGACGTAGAGATCCAGATCGCTGACGCCGGTGCCTCCTCGGGCCACGATGGCGTGGCAGCCGGGGCCGAGCGCGACCGGGTGCGAGTTCTGGCCCGCGGGCGCGAGGATCTCGGAGACCGTCGGCTCCGCTTGCTGGACGTATCCCCGCGCACGCATCTCGGTCGAGATCCGCTCCAGCTCGGCCGCGACGTCGACCGGGCCATCGGCGGTCGGTGCGGGCGGCTTGTCGGTGGCGCTGGCCGCCGGGACCGCGCTCGCGGGGCCCTCGAAGAGCGCGAGGCCGTACTGGCCGGCGCCTTCGTACATGTTGATCTCGGCGGCGTAGCTGGCGTCGCGCGCAGGGCACAGCTCCATTACCGGGTCCTCCTCCGTCCCGATGTCGCGGGCGACCTCGGCGCCCGCCGGGTCGTAGAGGAACAGGTCGATGTCCAGGACGCCCTCCCCGGACAGCGCCGCGATCGCGTAGCACGAGCCCCCCTCGAGCGCGAGCGTGCTCCTGCCCGACTCGCGGGACCGGAGCACGCCGTGCCGAAGCTCTCCGGTCGGGGCGAAGCCCCGGGGGCGCAGCCGCTCGGTCAGGGTGCGCAGCCGGTCGGCGACGGCCTTGCTCGGACGTGGCGGCTCCGCGGGAGACACCTGGTCGAAGACCCCCGCGAACCCGCGACCGAGCCCGGGCGCGGAGGTGAGGATGCGATAGTCGTAGACGCCGGACCCGCTGGTCGCGACGGCCACGAAGTGATACAGGCCTGTCTGCTGCGGGCAGGCATGGACGAGGGCGTGCGGCGCGACGGTGTCGTCGCGAACGACCTCGGCGCCCCGGGGATCGTAGAGCGCGAAGCGGAGGTCCGTGATGCTGCCGCTCGTCAGCCCGACGAACGTGTAGCACTGGCCCTCGTCGAGGCGCACCTCGTGGACGTCCCCGCCCCCGTCAGGCAGAAACGACCGACCCCCCCGGTCGGACGCCGGCGCGTAGCCCCGCTCGGCGAGCGTCCTCGACAGGACGTTCATCCGACGCCCGAGGGCGTCGAGAAGCCCGGCGGACGGCCGGGTCTGCCTCGGAGCGGCCTGCTTCGGCGGCTCGGCGCACCCGGCGCAGATGGCCAGCGCGACCGGGCAGAGCGACGACGGCCGGACCCTCAAGGGCTGCCCCTCGCCGGGGGGCCGAACAGGTCGGTCGTGGCGCCGGCGAGCCCGGGCGGCGAATCGTAGAGGCGGGTCGAGTACAGGCCGTTGCCGCGCGCCGCGCGGACCACGAAGTAATGGGCACCCGCGCGCGACGTGCAGTAGGTGAGGACCGGATGAGGCCCCGCCCCGACGGCTCGTGCCACCTCGCTGCCTCCACCGTCGTACAGGAGCAGCTCCAGCTCGGTGAGGGCGTCCGAGGTCGCTCCGATCGCCGTAGCGCAGCGTCCGGCCCTGAGCTTCAGCGAGTGGACCTCCGCCTTGCCCTCGATCAAGAAACCGCGGAAAGCCCGCTCGACGGCCGTGTAGCCGCGGGTTCTGAGCCTCGTGTCGGCCCCCTCCAGCCGGTCCGCCAGCGGATCGACCGGCCTCCCGCCGTCGGGCGCGTCCTGCCCGGTCGCTGCACTGGTGCAGGCGCCGAGCGCCGAAAGGAGGAGGACCGTAGCGAGCCGCACGCACGAATACATGCCAGCGCACGGCGCGGATGACAAGCCGATCTACCCGTCGCGCGTTCGTGTCAGGTCTTCGCTCGCCTCCGGCGCGGTGCCGGTCGAGGCGAGGGCCCGGAAGAGCTCGTCGCGCAGGTCGGGGAAGCCCGCGAGGTGGGCCGAGAGACGGGCGCCCAGCTCGCCGAGGCGCTCGGCGTTCTGATCGCACAGGCCGGCGCACTCGGCGACCCGGGCACGGCTGGACTCGAGACCGGCCTCGAGCTCGGCGTTCAGGCCGCCGAGGCGACCCTTGATCTGGGCGATCTGGAACTGAAGGTCGTCCCGCTCGCGCTCCCTGGCGGCGAGCTGGCCCTCGACCTCGTCGAGCTCTTGCTTCGCGACGCGCCAGGTGGCCGCGCGCCGCCCGGCGACCTCGTAGGCGACCGCGAGGTCGAGCTGGTGCGCGGTCTTCCCGGACTCGGGGCGGACCGTGCTGTCGGCGCTCTCCCTCAGGTGCACGGCCCTGCGCGCCCGCTCGAAGTCCGCCGCGGCGTCGGTGACGCGGCTGCCGAGCCGGTCCCGCCGCGCGAGGACGTCGTCGATGTCCCGCCGCACCCTGGACTCGTCGTGCGAGAGCTGGTCGAGCGCGAAGCCCAGCCGGTTGCGGACGTCCTTGGCGCGATTCTGCTCGCCGTCGATTTGCGCCGCGATGCGCGCGATCTCCGCGTTCAGGTTCGTCGCCTCTTCCACGAGCCCGCCGAGCTCGACGTGCGCCTCGGCGACCCAGGCGGGCTCGGGTCTGCCCCCGTAGGCCGCCTCGGTCATCCGGCGGAAGATCTGCGCCCTGAGCGCCCAGGCCGTGGGCGGATCGGGCATGTCGTCCAGCGTGATCCTTCGGGTGAGCGCCTTCTGGGGCCCGACGAGCGGGATCGCCTCCGCCGCCGCGGCCTCCCGCACTGCCACGACGTCCTCGAGCAGGTGGTGGGCGTCGCGGTGGCGGGCGCCGGGCTCCTTGGACAGGAGCTTCATCACGACGCGCTCGGCCTCGGTTGGCAGCTCGGGCACCCAGCGCGACGGCGGCGGCGCGGGCTCCCGCATGTGCATGACCATGAGGTCGGCCGCGATCCCCTCGAACGGGAGCCTGCCCGTGAGCAGCTCGTACGTGATGACACCGAGCGAGTACAGATCCGACGAGGGCCCGACCGACCTGCCGCGCGCCTGCTCGGGCGACATGTACTCGGGCGTGCCGAAGACCGCGCCCGACGTCGTCAACCGGAGCTCCTGGGCCATGTGAGCCAGTCCGAAGTCGAGGATCTTGACGAAGTCCGGCGCTCCGTCCCTCACCTCGAGGAAGATGTTGTCGGCCTTCAGGTCGCGATGGATGACCTCGAGCTCGTGCGCGCGGATGAGCGCGCGGCAGATCTGCTCGACGATCGCGAACGTGCGGTAGACCGGCGCCGGACCGTGCGCGATCAGGTGCGAGAGCGGCTCTCCGGTCAGAAGCTCCATCACCAGGTAGACGAGGCCGTCCTCGGTCTCGCCGAAGTCCATGATGTCGATGATGTGCTCGTGGTCGACCTTCTTGACCGCCCGCGCCTCGCGGAGGAACCGCTCCTTGTGCGTCGGGTCGCAGGCGTACTCGGGAGCGAGGAACTTGAGGGCGACGTCCGTGTTGCGGAGCTCGGCACGCGCCCGGTAGACCGAGCCCATGCCGCCCTCGCCGAGCTTGTTCAGCACCCGGTAAAGTCCGCCGATGATCCTCCCCACCACCGGGTCCGGCAGCTCGACGAGCTCGCCTCCATCGAGCGGGCAGCGCGATGGGTTCCCGTAGTACCGGGCCCGGCAGACCGTACAGCCCTTCATTTGAGCGCGGGTGGGCCTGCGGCGAACCGGAGGCCATCCCCGCGGGCCCCCCCGCCTCGAGGTTCGGCACGCCGGTCGCTGCGGCGGAGTGAATCCGCCTCCGCTCCCTTCCTGCGCGCTGTCGAGCGATCGGCGCGTTCCGGATCCGCCGCGGGCGCGCCTGTGGCGCAGTCCGCGCTCTCCGCCGGGCGGCTGCGTCGCTTCCGGAGCGCGGCGACGAGCGCCAGGACGAGGAGGCTCGAGAACGCTCCCGGACCGTGCCCGCCGGGCGCGCCGACGCCGCATCGCTGGGCGCACCCCGCCTCGACCGTGTAGTCCCAGTAGCCGGCGTCCACCGGCGGCCCCGAGTCGACGCCCGCGTCCGGCGGGACCTCCGCGTCGGGTCCCGCGTCCTCGGGCGGGATGTCGTCGGAGCCCTCGAGCGGGTCGCGCTCGCCCTCGTCGATGCGACCATTGCGGTTCGTGTCCTCGATGCCGTCGGAGACGCCGCCGTCGTCCGTGTCGGCGTCGGTCGGGTCCGTCGTCGTCTCCGGGTCCTCGTCGGGCACGAAGAAGCCCGCGCCGACGTCGGTGGCGGCGTCGGGCTCGGTCACCCCGAGCTCGGTTCCGTCGAACAGGCCGTCGCCGTCGGAGTCGGGGTCGAGGACGTCGATGGTGCCGTCCGCGTCCGAGTCCGCGAAGGGCTCGGGCTCCTGGCCGTCTATGGCGCCGTCGTCGTCCGAGTCCGCGTCGTTGGGGTTTGGCTCGCCGTCGTCGCGCGCGCCGTCGCGGTCACGGTCCTCCGTGCCGTCCTGCAGGCCGTCGCCGTCCGTGTCGGGATTCAACGGATCCGTCGCGTTCTCGCCGTCGACCTCCGTGCCGTCGAGCAGCAGATCGCCGTCCGTGTCGGGATCGAGCGGGTCGGTCTCGGTGTCGTTGACCTCCCGCCCGTCGAGCAGGCCGTCGCCGTCGGTGTCGGGATTCAGGGGATCGGTGCCGTAGTCCTGGGCTTCGATGCAGCCGACCAGCCCGTCCTCGTCCTCGTCCTCGTTCGTGAACTCGCAGCCCACGACGACCACGGCGACCTCGGCGTCGACGTCGCCGAAGGCCCAGGTGTCGATGATGGTCGTGTCGCCCAGACCCACCCACTGGCAGTCTCCGCCGCCGCAGTTGATGTCGGACGAGCAAGTCGTGCCGGGAAACGCCCCGCCCACGCAGGCCTGCCAGTCGTACCACTCGTGCGGAGCGGACGCGTAGAGCGGGTCGCAGTCCGCGGGCAGGTCGACCGTTCCGGCCGGATCGCCGGAGGGCAGGTTCGTCGCGCCGTCGAGCACCTCGTCGTCGTCCACGTCGAGGTCGTTGTAGAAGTTGTCGATCGGGACGGCGTCGTCGCCGGCCCCTGGATCCACTCCCCAGATCCGGATCCCGCAGTCGCCCGAGCTGTCGATCGCGCAGACGTGGTTCCCGTTGAGGGCGTACTGGCAGCTCGCGTACTCGATGTCGCTGATCGGGAAGTGCGTCTCGGCGACGATGAGCTGGATCCGCGCCGAGTACTCCCCGTGCGCGAGCGGCTCGCCATCGGCGTCCAGCCCGTCCCATGGCGCCCGGTTCACGCCGGACACCGCGTCGCCGACGATCAAGCGATCGACCGCGCTGTCGTAGATCCCGTCGTCGTTCGTGTCGATGACGATCTGGTACGTGCCCGCGATGTTCGCCTCGAAGACGAAGTCGCCGTCGGTCTGCACGTCGTTGAGCGTGTTGAGGCCGACGTCGGTCTCGAAGTGCGCAAGGACGTGGTCGCCGGGATCCGCATCATCGTAGATGTGCGGTACGAGAGTGGGCCCCTGGGCGATCGACGGGATGCCCAGGTAAAGCTCGTACTCGGGGCTGGCGAAGACTCCCTGGCCTACCTCGTGGCTCTGGGACGGGAACGCGGAGATGCCGATCCTGTTCGCGAACACCTGGTAGCGAAAGCCCGCGACGTCAGCCATCGCAATCCGGAAGGTGTAGTCGCCGTTCACTCCGAGCGGGACGTAGGGGTAGAAGCTCGCGCGGGTGGGGTTCACGTAGAAGCCGTGCGCCGTGAGCTGCCAGTATTCCGAGTGCACGCGGCTTCCCTCGACCGGCGCTCCATCGTCGTCGAGCACCGTGACGTCCCAGTAGCGGGTGTTCTGTCCGTTGGTGTCGGGACTGAACTCGTCCTGGCCGGCGAAGTCCACGGTCCACACGCCGGTCTCGAGCTCGCCGACGCCCTCGAGGTCCGCCGGCAGGACGAACGGGTCCGTGGCCCCGGCGGCCGTGCAGAAGCCACTCGAGATGGTGATGTCGAGGTCGTACTGGACGCCCGACGGGCTCCTGACGATCACCTCGTTCAGGTCCCTGCCGTGCGTGTTGCCGTCGTCGCTCGAGCAGATCCGGATCTGCTCGGAGGCATCGAGGACGTCGACCTTGACCTCGTCGGTGTTGGGCCCGCTCTCGAAGTTGCCCTGGTCGAGGCCCTGGTCCGCACCGATGTTCACCGATCCCTCGGCCAGGGCCTGTGACGGAACGAGGGCGAACGACGAGAGGAACGCGATCGAAAGCCGGCGCATGCCGGCGACTGTACCATGGTCATTCGCAGCGAGGCGCCCCGGGCGCAGACCCATGCTATGTTCGCGGTGCTCGCGAGCCGCAGGCGAAACCAATGGCGATTGCCACCTCCATCCTGGACCTCATCGGACAGACCCCGATCGTGACCCTCGGCCGGGTGAGCCCGGCGGGTGGGGCGACCGTGTTCGGCAAGTGCGAGCAGCTCAACCCCGGTGGAAGCGTCAAGGACCGCATCTGCCTTGCGATGGTCAGGGACGCCGAAGAGCGCGGCGTGCTCGAGCCCGGCGCCTCGGTCGTCGAGCCGACCAGCGGAAACACGGGGATCGGGCTGGCCCTCGCCTGCGCGGTCAAGGGCTACCGGCTCTCCCTCACCATGCCCGAGAGCATGAGCCTCGAGCGACGGAGCCTGCTCGAGGCCTACGGCGCGACGCTCGTCCTGACGCCGGCGGAGCAGTCGATGGCGGGCGCCGTCGAGCGTGCCGAGGAGATCGCGGCCGAGACCGGCGCGTTCATGCCCCAGCAGTTCCAGAACCCCGCGAACGCCGCGATCCATCGCCGCACGACGGGGCTGGAGATCGCCGACGCGTTCGCCGAGGAAGGGCTCGACGCGTTCGTCGCGGGGGTCGGCACGGGTGGCACGATCACCGGCGTGTCCGCCGTGCTGCGCGAGCGGTTCCCGCAGATCCGGATCTGCGCGGTCGAGCCGGACAACTCGGCGGTGCTCTCGGGCGAGGAGCCGGGACCCACCAAGATCCAGGGCCTCGGCGCCGGCTTCGTTCCCGAGGTCCTCGACACCCGCGCCTACGACGAGATCCGTCGCGTGGGCGACAGGGACGCCTGGCAGATGAAGGTTCGTCTCGCACGCGAGGAGGGGCTCTTCGTCGGCATCAGCGCCGGCGCGGCGGTCCACGCGTCGGTCGAGATCGCGCGCGAGCTCGGCCCCGGAAGGCGCGTCTGCACGGTCCTCGCGGACACCGGCGAGCGCTACTTCTCCCTCGACGGGTACTTCTCGTGAAGAAGACCCCGGCCGACGAGCTGGCGCGAGGTCGGGTCGTCGTCATCGGCGCGGGCGGTCTCGGCTCGCCCGTCGCCCTCTCTCTCGCGGCGGCGGGTGTCGGCTTCATCCGGATCGTGGACGACGACGTCGTCGAGCTGGCCAACCTGCAGCGTCAGACGCTCTTCCGCGAGGCCGACATCGGCAAGAAGAAGGCCGTGGTCGCCGCCGAGCGGCTGCGCCTGGTCTCCGGCTCGATCGAGGTCCAGGCCCATGCCGCCCGGCTCGATGCAGGGACGGCCTGGGACCTCCTCGAGGATGCCGACGTCGTGGTCGACGGCAGCGACAACTTCGCCACGCGTTTCCTGGTCAACGACACGTGCGTCCTCGCCGAGATCCCTCTGGTCACCGGCGGCATCCGGCAGTGGCTCGGGCAGGTCCTCACCGTCTGGCCCGGCAGGAGCCCCTGCTACCGGTGTCTGTTCGAGGAGATCCCGCCGGCCGGCGAGATCCCGGGCTGCGCCGAGGCGGGAGTGCTCGGTGCGCTCGCGGGCGCCGTCGGCGCGATCCAGGCGTCCGAGGCGCTCCGCTTGCTGCAAGGGCTCGAGGGCCGCTACCAGGGGCGGCTCTTCACGCTCGAGGCCCAGAGCGGCCTGATGCGCTCGGTCCCGATCGACGAGCGGCCCGACTGCGCCGTCTGCGGCGATAGAGCGACCATCCGCGGCCTCGATCCGGCTCGCTACGTCGCCGCCCCCTGCCCCGACATGGTGCGCCGGTGACCACCGAGCTCGAGTGCCGCGAGTGCGGAAAGAGAGTCCCGGGCGGGGCGCGCTACGTCTGCGAGGACTGCTTCGGGCCGCTCGGGGTGGTCTACGACTACGAGGCGATCGCGAAGCGGCTGACGCGCGAGGCGATCGAGCGGCGGCCGCCGACCATGTGGAGATACCGCGAGCTCCTCCCGCTCGACGAGCCGCCTACCGTCGGGACGGCCGTGGGGATGACCCCGCTCGTGCGGGCGCGGCGGCTCGAGAAGCTCCTCGGCGTTCGCGAGCTGTGGATCAAGAACGACGCGGTCAGCTTCCCCACGCTGTCGTTCAAGGACCGCGTGGTCGCGGTCGCGCTCTCGAAGGCCCGCGAGCTCGGCTTCGAGACCGTCGGCTGCGCGTCGACCGGGAACCTGGCGAACTCCGTCGCGGCGCACGCGGCCGCCGCGGGCTTCTCCGCCTGGATCTTGATCCCCGAGGATCTCGAGCCGGGCAAGGTCGTCGGCACGAGCGTCTACGGCCCGCATCTGGTCGCGGTCCGGGGCGCCTACGACGACGTCAACCGCCTCTGCGCGGAGATCGCCGGCCGGCACCCCATCGGCCTGGTGAACGTCAACCTTCGCGCGTACTACGCCGAGGGCTCGAAGTCGTTCGGCTTCGAGATCGCCGAGCAGCTCGGCTGGCGGCTCCCCGATCACGTCGTCGCGCCGATGGCCTCGGGATCGCTCGTCACGAAGATCGAGAAGAGCTTCGGCGAGCTCGCGAAGCTGGGCCTCGTCGAAGAGCGCCCGGTCGTCTTCCACGGCGGGCAGGGAGAGGGCTGCGCCCCGATCGTCGACGCGATCCGCGCCGGCCGAGACCTCGTGCGTCCCGTTCGCCAGCCGCACACGATCGCCAAGTCCCTGGCGATCGGAAACCCGGCGGACGGCTACTACGCGGCCCGCTGCGTCCTCGGATCGGGCGGCTCGGCCGCGGCCCCGGACGACGAGGCGATCCGGGCGGCGATACTCCTTCTGGCCGAGACCGAGGGCATCTTCACCGAGACCGCCGGGGGCGTGACGTTCGGCGCCTACCGGATGCTCCTCGACGAGGGCAGGATCCCGCGCGAGGCTTGCGTCGTGGTCTCGATCACGGGCAACGGCCTGAAGACCCTCGACGCGGTCGCCGCCGCGCCGCCGCCCGTGATCGCGCCGCGCATCGACGAGTTCGATCGCCTGCTCGGCAGCTCGCGGGCATCCATCGAGACAACGAGAACGGAGACGACATGACCGTGACCGTGAGAATCCCCAGCCCCCTGCGCACCCTGACGAAGGGCGCCGAGGAGGTCCCGGCCGCCGGCAAGACCGTCCGCGAGATCGTCGGCGATCTGGAGCGCCAGTTCCCCGGAATCAAGACGCGGCTGTGCGACGACAAGGGCGAGATCCGCCGCTTCGTCAACATCTTCCTCGCCGAGGAGGACATCCGCTTTCTGGACGGGTTGGAGACGGTGGTGAAGGAAGGCGATCGGCTGTCCATCGTGCCGGCCATCGCCGGAGGTTTTTAGGGAAGTGCTCTCCGAGAACGAAGCCCTGCGGTTCGGTCGCAACGTCCTTCTGCCCGAGATCGGGGTGGACGGCCAGGAGCGGCTTCGCGCCTCGATCGTTCGACTCGGTGGGCTCGGCGCGGTCGGCAGCGCGACCGCTCTCTACCTGGCCGCGGCCGGCATCGGCGGGCTCGACGTCGAGGACGACGGTCCAGTGGAGCCGGCGGATCTGGCGGGCACGCTCTTCACCGCAGCCGACGTCGGGACCCCTCGCGTGGTGGCTGCGACTCGTGCTCTCGCTGCGTTCGACTCCGGGTTGAAGATCAATGCGGCCGCTGGACCCGCGAGGCCCGTCGCTTCGCTCGGGGCGATCGGTGACGCCCTGGCTCTGGCGGGTGGGCCCGACGCGCTGCTGGCCGGAGCGCTCCTCGCCACCGAGACCGTCAAGGCGATCCTCGGCATCGGCGAGCCCATGAAGCGGGAGGCGTCGCCTTGAGGTTCCCCAAGAAGCTCGAGTCGATCGTCGACGCCGTGGGCAGGACGCCCATGCTGCGCCTGAAGTCGATCGAGCGCGACGCGCCGGGCGTCGAGCTGTACTGCAAGCTGGAGCTCCTGAACCCGGGAGGGTCCGTCAAGGACCGGCCGGCATTGCAGATGATCCGCGAGGGGCTGGAGTCCGGCCAGCTCGAGGGCGGCAGGACCGTGATCGACGCGACGAGCGGCAACACGGGCGTCGCCTACGGAATGGTCGGCGCGGCGCTCGGCATCCCGGTCTGCCTGGTCATGCCGGAGAACGTTACCGAGTCGCGCAAGAAGATCACCGCGGCCTATGGCGTCAGGATCGTCTACTCGACGCCGATGGAGGGGTCCGACGGCGCAATCCAGCTCGTCCGCAAGCTCGTCGCCGAGGAGCCCGACCGCTACTTCTACCCGGACCAGTACACGAACGAGGCGAACCCGCGCGCGCACTACCTCGGCACCGGCGTCGAGATCCTGGAGGACGTCGGCGACCGGATCACGCACTTCGTGTCGGGCCTGGGGACGAGCGGCACGGTGATGGGAACCGGCCGGCGCCTGAAGGAGCACTCCACGCGGATCCAGGTCATCGGCGTCGAGCCAGCCGAGAGCCTGCATGGCCTCGAGGGGCTCAAGCACATGGCCACCTCGATCGTGCCCGCGATCTACCATCCCGCGGAGCTCGACGAGGTGATGGGCGTCTCGACCGAGGACGGCTGGGACATGACCGAGCGCCTCAAGCGCGAGGAGGGGCTGTTCGCGGGCCACTCGACGGGCGCGAACGTCTTCGCCGCGCTCCAGGTCGCGAAGAGGATCGGCGCGGGCTGCGTCGTCACGATCGCCTGCGACCGGGGCGACCGCTACTTCAAGCCCCGCCAGTGGGAGCGGCACTATGAGTGGTAGCTCCTCGTGGACGCTCGGCGACGTCGTTCTCTCGACGGGCGCGCTCAGGGAGCTCGAGGCGCACCTCGAGGCCTGCTACCCGGACGAGGGCTGTGGTTGGGTGTCCGGCGGCGCGCGCACCCGGACCGCCGCCTCCTTCGTCCCCGCCACGAACGAGCAGGACCGCTACCACGCCCTCGACCCCGCCACCTACCCCCGCACGGCGCGCACGGCCTACCTGCTCCAGCCGCTCGCGTTCGAGCGCGCGTACGAGGAGGGTCACCGCACGGGCCGGCCGATCAAGCTGATCGTGCATTCCCACGCCGACCACGACGCCTACTTCTCGCCCGAGGACGTCGCCTTCGCGCTCGCCGACGGGACGCCCACGCGCGACTGCGCCTACCTCGTCGTCAGTGTGCGCGAGGGCAAGGCGCGGGATCGGAAGCTGTTCGCATACGACCCCGGCACCCGCTCGTATCGCGAGGTGCCGCTCACCATGGAGGACTCCGACCGAATGAGCGGATTCACGCTTTGGTTCACCGGCCTGTCCGGCGCCGGCAAGTCGACACTCACACAGATGATCGCCCCCGAGCTCCGCGCGCGCGGGCTCAAGGTCGAGGTCCTCGACGGGGACGAGGTCCGGACGAACCTCTCCAAGGGCCTCGGCTTCTCCAAGGAGGACCGTGACACCAACATCCGCCGGATCGGCTGGGTGGCGCACCTGCTCACCCGCAACGGCGTGGCGGTGATCACCGCGGCGATCTCGCCGTATCGCGCGATCCGGGACGAGAACCGCAAGCTCATCGGCCGCTTCGTCGAGGTGTACGCTAAGTGCTCGCTGGACGCGCTCGTCGCGCGGGACGTCAAGGGCCTGTACAGGAAGGCGCTCGCCGGCGAGATCAAGGAGTTCACCGGCGTGAGCGACCCGTACGAGGAGCCGCTGAGCCCCGAGGTCCTGGTCGAGAGCGACAGGGAGACCCCGCGCGAGAGCGCCGACAAGATCCTCAGGCGCCTCGAGGAGCTCGGATACGTGGCCCCTCAGTAGCTGGAATGGCAGAGCTAGTACATCTCGAGTGCGATCTTCTGATCCTCGGCGGCGGAGCGGCCGGCTGCCTCGCCGCGGTCCACGCGCGCGAGCTCGACCCGAACCTCGACGTCCTCGTCCTCGAGAAGGCGCACGTGGCTCGATCCGGGTGCCTAGCCGCCGGGATCAGCGCGCTCAACGCCTACCTGACGCCGGGCGAGACGCCCGAGTCCTTCCTGCGCTACGCCCGCAAGGACGCCTGCGACGTCGTTCGCGACGACCTCGTGCTGTCGATGGCCGCGCGCCTGAACGAAGAGGTCCACCGGGTCGAGGGCTGGGGCCTTCCGATCCCGAAGGACGAGCACGGCGACTACCTCAGGCGCGGGCGCGCCTCGATCAAGGTCTTCGGCGAGAGGCTCAAACCCATCCTCGGCAAGGCGGCCGAGAAGAGCGGCGCGCGCATCCTGAACCGGGTCAACGTCACCAACCTCGCCGTCGACCGCGGTCGCGTCATCGGCGCGTACGGCTTCGGGGTCCGCGACGGCACGTTCTACGCGGTCACCTCGAAGGCGACGATCGTCGCGACCGGAGGCGCGGCGGGTCTGTACCGGCCGAACAACCCCGGAAGCGCGCGCAGCCGCATGTGGTACTCGCCGTACAACACGGGCGCCGGGCTCGCGATGGGCATCCGCGCGGGCGCGGAGATGACGAGCTTCGAGATGCGCTTCATCCCGCTGCGCCTGAAGGACTCGATCGCGCCCACGGGCGAGATCGCCCAGTGGCTGAACGCGCCGCAGATCAACGCGCGCGGCGAGAAGTATCTGGAGAAGTAC
>JACPQR010000014.1 GCA_016190375.1 Deltaproteobacteria bacterium | reverse complement strand
GCAGAGACCCTTCGCCCAGGTTGGCCGCGATCGAGCCCAGGGCGTCCTTCATCTGGGTCGCCATGTTCTTGTCGTGCTTGGCGACCTGCTCGATGACCTTGGGCATCGCCTCCACGAGCTGCATCGCGACCTCGAGTGCCTCGAACTTGTTCATCGCGTTCATCCTTTCTGCCGGCCCCTTCGGGTCGCGGCGTGTCGTTTACCCCCTTTCTGCGCAGCTGCCGTGCCTGCACGGTCCGCCGGGCAGGCACGGGAGGTGCGCTCCCGTGGTAAACGGCACGCCGCGACCCGGAGGGGCCGGCGCGGACGCCCGCGCCCTGTTCGAGGCGCTCGAGGTCGCGATGCAGCGAACGCCACTCTCACGCTCGGCACTACCCCCTCCAGCACACGACTCGCCGAGCCGTAGCGACCTCGGAGCCGGGCAACTCTGGCTCGGGCTCGGGCTCGGTCACGGGCTCGGACTCCGACTCGGAGCCGGACTCGGTCACGGGCTCGGATTCGGTCGCGGGCTCGGACTCCGACTCGGAGCCGGACTCGGTCACGGCTGCGGCCACGGGCCTCGATTCCGCCGCATGTTGCGAATCGCCGGCGCGCCCTGTTCCGACTCCGCCTCTGGAACCCTGACGGGACGGGGCCTTACCGGCCTGCCGGGCCGCGGCTACCGACTACCGAGTCGGTCTGGTTGCGGCGTGCGGGACCGGCGTCTTGCCGTCGGCGACGATCTGCTGCGGAGGCGAGTGGAGCCACTTGCCGCGGTCGTTGCAGATATGGCCTCGAGGCGCCCCCTGTCGCGCAAGACGAGGACTGTCGACCGATGGACGCCGAGCCGTTCCGCGATCTGGTTGGCTGTCAGCCAGCCGGCGGCGAGCAAGCGCTGCTCGAGACTCTCGAGCTTCGGTGAAGAGCGGAGCCAGCGGACGGTGATCGGATCGAAGGCGCCGCCTGCAGCTGTTCGCAGCTCGCGCTGGTTGAACCGGCTTCGGCGCTCGGTACGATCGCTCACTACGGCCGACTGAATCGGCCTTCGTTCGCTCCCTGCGGCGCCGCGCTCGCCCGCGCGTGCAGCGGTGTGCTTGTTCGTGTCCGCTGCGGCGCCGCGCTCGGCCGCGCGTGCAGCGCCGCGCTTGCTCATGTCTACAGCGCCGCGCTCGGCCGCGCGTGCAGCGCCGTGCTCGCTCGTGTGTGTGCAGGGCCGCGACCTATTTTCTCCGCCGCGCCGCCAGCTCGTCGATCGCCTCCTCGGCGGCGCGCTCACGGGCCTTCTCCTCGTCGGCCAGGAACGCCTCGCGGTGCGACTCGAGCGCCTTGCGCGATCGAATCGCGGCCGCCAGCGCCTCGCGCGCCCGCTCCGTGGCAGCCTCAGCCGCGAGGACCTCCTTCTCCTCTGCCAGGACGGCCTCTCTCGCGCGGGCGAGCTGGTCGCGAAGCCGCTTCAGGTAGAGACCCTGAGCTTGGACGCCGGCCGCCGTGAGGCGACCGGCAGTCAGCGCCTCGTCGTGCTCCCTGGTCGCTGCACCAAGCTCGTCCTCGCGCGCCCTCTCGGATCGCCGGGCGGCCTCGAGCTTGCGCCGCGCCGCCTCGAAGGATTCGAGCGCACGGGCGACCTCGCGCGCCCTTGCCTTCTCTTCGGCCTCGCGCACACCGAGGAGGGCCTGGAGCGGATAGACCAACTACTCGAGGTCGCGCTGCGAGCCCTCGAAGTCGGACTCGACCGCGAGCTCCAGCGCACCCGTGAGCGAGCCGACCCAGTGCCCGGCGAGAAGGCTGTCCGTGTTGGCGTCCCCATTCGCGTCGAGGAGGTTGGCGTCACCCTCGAGCGTGAGATCGGCGACGTCGACGTCTCCGGCCAGGAGGCCCGCTCGTATCGCCCCGGCGAGGCTCGCGGCCGCCTGATCGCACGCCGCCTCGTAGCAGGGGGCGCCGCAGAGCTCGAGGGCGGTCTCGTCGGCCAGCCATTCGCCGACGTCCTCGCAGGCAAGGGCGTCTGCCAGCCACTCCTCGAGCGCGGCGCCGCCGTAGGCTGGAGCGAGCGCGTGATCGAGGATCGCGACGGCGAGAGAACCGGCGCGGAAGGGAAGGGTGTGCTCGCCGATCGACAGCCGATCGGAGTCGAGCCGCGCCTTGCCGCTCGACATGGACACGAGCCCAGCCTCGCCGAACGAGACCTCGTCCAGGCTTCTCCGGTCGCCGCCGGCCGTCACGGGAAAACCGAGGCCGATTGCCTCGTGGGAGAACCCCAGGTCTCCCTCGTCGCGGATGGCGTCCGCGGCGCCGTCGAGCGACAGGACCGACGTGAGCGTCAGCTCGGAGAGCGCCTCCTCGAGGCCATCGTCGACCACGCGCAGGATGTCGTCCACGTCCACTCCGAGATCGGCGAGTCTGCGTGCAAGCGCGGGCGCCAGCTCGTCGCGCCTGTCCTCGAAGTCGTTGTCCGGCTGGTCGCCGAAGTTCGCGCCGACGTAGAGCGAGACCTCGGCGAGGATGAATCCCGCCGTGCCGCCCGAGGCGTCGACGAGGTCCGAGGCGGGGGCGATCCAGTCCGAGACCCTGGGCCCCAGTGCCGCTCCGAGGTCGAAGCGCGACTCGAGGACGAACGCACCGCCGGTTCCATACGGAAGGTCCGCGAGCGCGATGGAGGCCTGGGCAGGCGGGCCATCCGGCCCCGCGGTCACCACGATGCCCGGGAGGCAGCCGGAGGCGACGATGCCGCTCGCCGCCGCGTGACCTCGGGCCAGGACCGCGTAGGTCGGCCCGACCGCGAGACCCGCCAGGACGCCGGTCCAGCGGCCGTCTGCCTCGCGCTGGGCGGCGACGTTGCGGTCGGCCACGGGCGGATCGCGGGGGTCGAGAGAGCCGCAGTCGCCGTCGGGTGCCAGGGTGTACAGGAACAGCTCGACGCTCCAGAGCTGCCTTTCGCCCTCGTACAGGACGGTGGCCGAGATGCTGCCGAAGCCCGCGTCGCTGACGGACACCTCGACGTAGGCGTTCGCGGCGTCCGGAGCCGACGCACGAACCCGGAAGGTGGCTGCCTGGGTGCCGGCGCGCAGCGCGGTCGCGGCGACGCCGTCCGGGTCGGTGAGCGCAGATGTCGCGGTCAGGCTCGAGTCGCCGGCGCTACCGTCGAGCGCGAACGCCACCTCGCCGCTCGCCGGATCGCCCGTTGCCGGGTCGAGGTACCGGAAGCGAAGCTCTGCCTCCTCTCCGAAGCGGAGCTGCAGGGGGCTCGCACCGAGGACGCGCAGCTCGCGGACAGGAAACTCCGCGCCACCGTCCCCGTTCGGCGCGGGATCCGCGCTGTCGTCGGCGGCGCCACAGCCGACGAAGAGGAGCGCGGCGAGACCAGCTACCCTCGAACACCACGAACAAGACGACATCAAGATATGAATCGAAGTGTAGCCGCCGACTTCGGCCCGCGCAAGACATCGGCGTTTGCGCGACTTGCGGCGTTACGGTAAAGACACGGCACTCCTTCGATGAGCTACACGAACCTCATCGGGCTGCGCTACCTGCGCTCGAAGAAGAAGTCGTTCATCTCGGTCATCACGGTCATCGCCGTGACGGGCGTGATGCTCGGCGTCGCCGCGCTCGCGGTGGTCATGGCGATCACCACGGGCTTCCAGCAGGAGTTCAAGAGGAAGGTCCTCGGCGTCAACGCGCACGTCCTGGTCCTCAAGTACGGCACCGATTTCTCCGAGTACGGCGAGGTCATGCAGACCGCGCGCAGGATCCGTGGCGTCACCGGTACCGCGCCCTTCGTCATCAACGAGATGATGATCCTCAAGGGCAGCGAGATCTCCGGGGTCCTCCTCAAGGGGATCGATCCGAACGTCGTCGGCTCCGTGCTCGACCTGCCCGGGCAGATGACCGAGGGATCGCTCGGCGGGCTCAGGCTCGCCGGCGCACGTCCGCCGGCGGCGCGAGAGCTCCATCGCGAAGCGGGCCCCGAGGAGGTGCCCGAGCCCGCGTCCGACCCTGCCCGTCCGAGTGACGTCGCCCGGCTGCCCGGGATCGTCCTCGGGCACTCGCTCGCGAAGCAGATCGGGGCGCGCGTCGGAGACCAGGTCAGGGTGATCTCGCCCCTCTCGGGTCTGGACGTGTCGCTGTGGGCGCCGGGAACGACGACCCCCAAGGCGCGTGACTTCCGCGTGATCGGCACCTTCAACGCGGGATTCGACGAGTACGACACGCGCCTCGTGTACGTCGACCTCTTCGAGGCGCAGCGCTTCTACGACCAGGGAGACGTCGTCACCGGCGTCGAGCTCAAGCTCAGGGACATGGACGAGGCGTCGGCGGTCGCCGAGATCCTGCGCCGCAAGCTCGGCGACGGCCCGTATCAGGTGATCGACTGGGAGGAGCTGAACCACAACCTCTTCACGGCGCTGAGGCTGCAGAAGCTCGGCCTGTCGTTCGTGCTCACGCTCGTCGTCGTGGTCGCGGCCTTCAACGTCATCGGCACGCTGGTCATGGTCGTCCTCGACAAGAAGAAGGAGATCGCGATCCTCAAGGCCATGGGCACGCCGGACCTCGGCGTGCTCGAGATCTTCCTCCTGCAGGGCACGCTGATCGGAGTCGTCGGCACCGCGCTCGGCGTCGGCCTCGGGCTGTCCGTCTGCTTCCTCCTCAGGGCCTATGGCTTCCCGCTCGATCCCGGCGTCTATCTGATCGATCACCTGCCGGTGGAGATCGATCTGGTCGACTTCGTCGTCACGGGCGCGATCGCGCTCGTCACCTGCGTGGGCGCCACGATCCCGCCCGCGATCTGGGCGGCACGCCTGCTGCCGGTCGATGGCCTTCGCTACGAGTGACGGCCTCCGTCGATCCGGCGGAACCAGGGCTCGATCTTCTCCATGGCGGACATGAAGTCCGCATAGCCGACCTTCAGGCTCGAGACGGGAGTCGGCGGGCCCGAGACGACGGGACGCCGCCGGCGTACGGTCTCCATCGCCGCCTCGCGCGTGAGGGCGGCGAGGTCCGCGCCGGTGTAGCCCGCCGTCTGAGCGCTGATGTCGCCGAGGTCGACGTCGTCCCCGAGGGGCATGTTGCGCGTGTGGACCTCGAGGATCTCGCGCCGCTCGTCCGCATTCGGCATTCCGATACGGATCTCGTAGTCGAACCGTCCCGGGCGGCGAAGGGCGGAGTCGATCCCGTCCGGGCGGTTGGTCGCGCCGATCACGACCACGCCGGGGAACTGCTCCATGCCGTCCATGAGCGTCAGGAGCTGCGTCACCAGGCTGACCTCGTGGTGCTGCTGCAGCCCCGCGCGCTTCGGCGCGATCGAGTCGAGCTCGTCGAGGAACACGATCGCCGGGGAGCTCTCCCGCGCCCGGTGGAAGATCGCCCTCAGGTTCGCCTCCGACTCGCCCACCCACTTCGACAGGATCTCGGGCCCGGCGACCACCTCGAAGTGCGCGCCGCTCTCGCGCGACGCGGCGCGAGCGAGCAGCGTCTTGCCGCACCCGGGGGGGCCGGTGAGCAGGATCCCGCGGTGGGCGGTCACGCCGAGACTCGCGAAGAGGTCCGGCTCGCGGATCGGCAGCTCCACGACCTCCCGGATCAGCGCCTTCTCGCGGTGAAGCCCGCCGATGTCGGAGTAGGCCGCGCCCTCGACGTAGGCCCGGTTGGTTCGCGTGTCACCCTCCGCCTCGCGGCGGCGCCGCTCGCGGTAGGCGAGATAGGCGCCAGCTCCCGCCGCCGCCACGGCGCCTCCGGCCAACCAGAGGACCTTCGTCGGTATCATACCCGGCCAGTATACCCCCGGGCCCGGCGCAGTGCCCGCTCCCGGCGGGAACGGGGGCGGCTCCGAAGGACGCGCCCCGCCTCGGGAAGCGGCCGTCGTGGACACCGGAGCGCTGCGGCCCGGCGGTTGCACGCGCCCGCGGCCGGACGCCGATGCTCGGCCCGAAAACCCCAGTTGGCGCCGGCTGCGCCGAGCGACGCCTCGCCTCGTGCCTCGTTCCCTTCGCGATGGCGCCAACTGGAGTCTTCTGGCTGAGCCTCGTGGGTTGCCTCGCTCCCGTCGAGCCCACGGGCCCGAGCTCAGGCCGCGATCCGGGAAGCGTCGACACGGCCGACGACGATGGGCCCGTGATCGACCTCGGCGGCGATGGCGACGAGGGGTCGGGCGACGGGCCGATCGACCTCGGCGGCGACGGCGACTCGGACTCCGACGGCGACGGCGATCGCGGCGGGGACTCCGACGGCGACGGCGATCGCGGCGGCGATTCCGACGGCGACGCCGATCAGCCCGGCGGGGAGGGCGAGGGCGAAGGCGAAGACGAACCGCCCGGGGTCGAGCTCACGGCCGACGAGCAGGACCTCTTCGATGCGATCAACGACGCCCGGCGGGAGAACGGCCTCGACCCCGTCGTGATCGACGAGAGGCTCCTGTGCGCGGCGCGCAATCACGCGCGCGACGTCGGCGGGTCCGGCGCGTGTGGCCACGTCGGCGCCGACGGGAGCTGGCCGTGGGACCGCGCCCAGGCTTGCGGATACCCGCAGGACGACTGGACGGTCAACGAGATCGCGGCCGGCCCCGGCTTCACGAGCGGCGACGAGGCGGTCTGGGGCTGGAGCCAGAGCCCGGGCCACTGGGCCGCAATCGTTCACACCGAGGCCACCTCGCTCGGGGTCGGCGTCGAGAGCTCCTGCTACATCGCGCTGTTCGACTGCTGCGTCGCCGGCGGGTAGTGCTTGGTCACTGTCTGACGAGGCCCATCGCCCGGGCGACGCCGTCGCGGTAGGAGAGCCAGAGCGCCAGCGCCTCGTCCATGGCCGCGACGATCGCGTCATGGGCGCCGCGGGCGGCGGGCGCGTGACCCAGGACTGCGTTCCAGGCGTCCTGCCGGTGGCCGCCCTCGACCATCCTGTGGGCGCGGACCAGACGCATCGCGGCCGGGGGACAGCCGTGGTGCCTGACGAGCGGGTGCAGGGCGATGGCCTCCTCGAGGGGCGGCTCCGAACGGGAGCCGGCGAGCGTCGCGCGCTCGTTGACGCTGCCCTCGACGAAGATGCCCAGGACGGCCGCACCCACGATCCACGGGGGCCGCGAGCTCACCCGGTCCAGCATCGCGCGGTATGCGACCGCCTCGGGCACGAGACCCTCCGGCGACGAGAGAGCCACCCGGTCGAGACCGAGGCCTTCCATCATCTCGAGGAAGAGATCGGGGTGCGAGACACCGAAGGAGAGGCCGCCGGTCTGCTCCTCGTACACGTTCGCGGCCAGCGTCCTGCGAACGTCGTCCGGCGGGCCCAGCCCGAGCACCCGCGCGAGCATGATCGGGAAGTCCCGCACGTACGTGTGGTACTCGTGACGGAAATGGGTCGCGAGCTCGGCGCGCGCGAGCCCGGGGCGCAGGAACGCGGGCCAGGCCCAGTGATCCTTGCGATCCATGATTGCCAGGAGTCGGTCGGCGAGGTTCTCCATCGCAACAGGCAGCTATGGTCGAGAGTCCATGCTGTCAATGGGCGCGGAACCTGCTAGGAGAGGCCCATGGCAATGGCGTACCAGCTCGTCGTCATCGTCCATGTCGCCCTGACCATGGTCTGGTTCGGAGCAGGGCTCGGCCTGCCGCGGCGGCTGCGAGCCGGGATCGCTCGCGGTCGCTCCGAGGCCACTGCCGCGGCAGAGGACGCCATGCGTGGATCGCGTACGGCCATCCTCGCGGCCCTCGCGACCATCGCCACCGGGATCGCCCTGGTCCTGATCGGGGGCGGGTTCGCGCTCGTGTCGCCGCGTATCCACCTCGGCCTGGCGCTCACGGCCCTGGCCCTGCTCCTCGAGCTCGTCACGCGCTCGATCCTGCGCAAGGCCGAGCGATCGATCGCCTCCGAGGACGATCGCGCATCGGCGTTGCCTCGGGTCCGGCGCGCCGCGATGACTCAGGGGATGACGCACCTCCTGATCGTCATCGTCCTCGGGCTGATGGTCTGGCGACTGGCCTGATCGGTCTCAGCGGCGCGCGGCGTCGAGCCGCTCGATGATCTCCCAGCTCGGCCGCTCGCTGTCGTCGGGCTGGGCGGACAGCCACGCATCGACGATCTCGCGTGCGACGGCGACGGAGGTCGCCCTCAAGCTCATCACGAGCACGTTCGCGTCGTTCCAGCGGCGCGCGCCCCTCGCGGTCTCGGCGTCCGCGCACAGGGCGGCGCGCACGCCGCTCACCTTGTTGGCGACGATCGAGACTCCGGTTCCCGTCCAGCAGAACAGCACGCCGAAGTCCGCGCGCCGATCGGCCACGATGCGGCCGACGCGCTCGGCGACGGCCCCCCAGGCCATGCTCTCCCCCGCGACGGGACCGACGGCGAGCACCTCGATCCCGCGCTTCTCCAGGTCGCCGACCACCGCGTCGGTGAGCGTGGTCTTCTCGTCACTTCCCAGGGCGGCTCGCATGGGCGACTTCTAGCACTCCCAAGGCTCAGAGCTCCTGGATCGTCTGCTGGATCTTCTCACCGGACCGGGACTCCATCTTCCGGAAGATCGCGGCGGCCCGCTCGAGCGCCTCCCTGCCACTGTCCGTGTCGCCGCGCTCGAGCAGGTAGTAGCCGTAGCTCGACAGGCACTTGGCCATCTCGTTCTCGTTCCGGATCTCCTCGAAGATGCCGAGGGCGCGCCGGTAGAGCCCCTCGGCCATGTCGGGCCCGGCGCCTGCCCGGGCGAACGGGTGTTCGGTGCCCGACTCGCCGCCGGCCTGGCCTTCGTCGAAGAGCGTGAGCGAGTGAAGCTCCGCGAGGGCGAGGAGCGAGACGCCGATCGCCTGCTTCGTCCCCAGCTCCTCGGCGACGTCGAGCGATCGCTCGAGCTCGACCCTCGCCTTGGCGAGGTCGTTCTGCTTCATGTGGACGCGGCCGAGGTTGCGCCGGACCTCGGTCACGACCCGCTTGTCCTCGATCTCGTCGGCGATCAGCGCGGCCTCGGTCAAGAGCGTCGTCGCACTTTCGAGGTTCAAAGAGAGCAGCTCCGCCTCGCCCATGTTGTTGAGGATCGTGGCGACGATCCGCCGGTAGCCGAGCGCCCGCGCGGTCTCGAGCGCCTCCTGCCAGGGCACGAGCGCTCGCTCGTGCTCGCCTCTCTCGGTGGCGACGACGCCGAGGGCATTGAGCGTCACGGCGACTCCCTCGAGGTCGTCGATCTCGCGGCGGATCTGCAGGGCCTCGTCGAAGCAGGCCTCGGCCTCCCGGAACAGGCCTCGCGCGGTCTCGATCGTACCGATCGTGTGCAGCGACACCGCCGTCCCTCTGCGGTCCGAGAGGCTCCGTCGGAGCTCGAGCGCCTCGGCGCTCCGGCCGAGCGCCATCTCGTAGTCGCCTTCCAGCGCGGCCAGGCTGCCGAGGTCGTCGAGCGTCGAAGCTATCCCTCGCGTGTCCTCGACGGATCGGAACAGGACCAGCGCGCGCTCGAGACATCGCCTCGCCAGGCAGATCCGTCCGCGGGCGCGGTGGACTCGGGCCATCCGGTTGAGCGCCGCTCCTCCCTTGCCCCTGTGGCAAAGCGCCCACGCGACGTCGAGCATCGCCGTGAACTGGGCGAGCGCCTCGTCGTAGTCACCGACGAGATAGTGCACCGAGCCCAGGTCGTGATGGGCCTCGACGCGTGCGTTGCCGTCCTCCTGAGCGACCAGTCGGAGCCCTCTCTCGTACAGGACGATCGCCTGCTCGTTGTGGAACGAGGCTCGGGCCTGGCCGGCGGCGAACAGGTACGAGAAGGCCGCCTTGCGAGGCTCGCCACCCTGCTCGTAGTGCTCGCCGATCGCGACGAGGTACTCCTCCCGGCGGGGTCCCGACGCGTTCTCGAGCCACTGGGCTGCCCGCAGGTGGTAGGCCCGCCGCCGCTCCTGGGCCAGATCGCGGTAGAGGACCTCGCGGATTCCCGCGTGGCGAAAGGCGTACTCGATCGTGTGCGGAAAGCGACCCTCCTCGACGGGGGAGATGAAGCCGGCTGCCTCCAGGCGACGGCAGAGGTCGTGCAGATCGCGGGCGTCGATGTCGTCGTCCCAGCTCGTGGTCGTGCCCCCGGCCACGTGCTCGGCGCGCGCCAGCGCCAGGAGAGCCTCCTGCCAGAAGACCTCGCCGAACACGGACGCCCGCTCCATGGCCTGGCGTTCCTCGGCATCCAGGCGGGCGATCCGCGCGCGGTGCGCGTCCTCGAGCGTCACCGGCAAGCTCCCGTCGCTCAACCGCTCGAGATCCACCGTCCACGGCGTGGCAGAGGTGTCGATCACTCCCGCGTCGAGGAACATCCGCGCCATCTCCCGCAGCGAGGCCGCGTTGCCCTCCGAGCGGTGCCAGGCGGCGCCGACCAGCTCCTCGGGCACGCGAGGGATCTGCGGAAGGAGCGCCTGGAGATACTCGCCGGCTTGCGCCTCCGTGAAGGGCTGCAGCCGCACGACGCAGGCATTCGAATCGGCGGCATCGACGAGCCCCTCCAGCATCTGGGCGACCGGGGGTCGCCCGGCGACGATCAGGCAGACCGCGGCGCGGGTCGTCGGGGCGACGAGGTCGCCGAGCAATCCCAGGCCCTGCGGCGTCGCCAGGTTCATCTTGTCCACGAAGATGACGATCGGACCACCGCTCCGGGCGTCCGCGGCGAGGAACGTGCGCAGAGCCATGCGGGTGCGGCTCGCGATCTGCCCCGGATCCCCCTCGAGCGCCCTCAGGACGGGGCTGTCGGGGAAGGGGACGCCTGCGATGTGGCCGAGCAGGTGGGTCACCTCGGCGACCAGGGCCGCGTCGCGCCCGCCGAGCAGGCGCCCGACCTCGGTCGTCATCATCCCGCGAACGGCGGTCGGACCCGAGGCCGGCGTGACGCCGAATCGCTCCAGGAGGAGCCGCGAGAACGGTGCGAAGGGGCCATCGGCGCCCTCGCGCACCGCCGCCGTGAGGATGCGGAAGGCTCGACCGTGACCCGCGCCCACCCTTCGCTCGCCCGCGCCCAGGCGCCCGAGCACCTCCGTGACGAGGCGGGTCTTGCCGGATCCGCCCGCGCCCGTGACCACGACCAGCGTCGCGTGCTCTCGCTCCAGCGAGCGTTCGACCGCCGAGATGAGCGTCCTCAGCTCCTCGGCCCGCCCGACGAAGGGAGGCTCGGCGGGAAGGGTCTCGTCGCCGGCTCCGGAGAAGTCGGAGGGCTCGGGGCGGCGCGAGGAGGCGATGGTTCGGTCCGACTCGGGATCGACGATGTACGTGCCACAGCCGACGCAGCTCACCCGGCCCTCGGGGTTGCGCAGGCCGCAGACCGGACAAGGGCCGCGGAACTCGACGCGGT
>JACPQR010000156.1 GCA_016190375.1 Deltaproteobacteria bacterium | reverse complement strand
GACCTTGACGGCGACGACGACGTGGACGTCGGCGACCCACGTTCGACGCGACCCGCCGGCGTCAACCGGGGAGCGTCCAGGTCCACGTCCACGTCGCCGTCAAGGTCCACGTCAACGACGACGTCGACGACCAGCGAAACCCGGGCTCGCGCAACGCACCCGCAGCTTCTGTCCCCTTACCGTGCGCCCGTCAGATCGTCCGACTGGTTCACGCAGTCCAGGCAGTCGCCCACGAAGGTCGCCGTGAACGTCGCGTCCCAGGTGTCGTCGTCGGTGAAGGCGCCGGCAAGCGCGTAACTCTCGTCACACGTTCCCTGCAAGAGGCAGCTCACGTCGAAGTCGCGGTCCGCATCGATGAACCCCGTCATCTGGCAGGGCACCGAATCGCAGCTCACGTTGAGCACGCCGCCCGCGGCGGCGAAGGCGCAGCTGTCGAAGGCAAAGTTCACGAGCGGGCCGCCCCACCCTGGATCCGCGCAGGAGTACGCCACGTCCGGGTCCGTCGCGTAGCTGCCGGTCGGGTCCCACCGCTCGCAGTCGCCCGTGTCGAAGCGGCAGTCCCCGCCGCAGGCCAGCTCGCCCGAGGTGAAATCGCCGGGAACGGTCGTGCAGTCGTCGCCACCTAGGTTCTCGCCGTCGCACTCCTCGCCCTGGTCGATCGTACCGTCCCCGCAGCGGGAGCAGGCCGAGCTGTCCCAGCCCGTGCAGTCGTCCTCGCAGACGGCCGCGCCGCGATCGAAGCCCATCAGCGAGCAGTCTCGGACTTCCCCGGCGCAGCACTCGTCTCCCTCGTCGCAGGCGCCGTCACAGTCGTCGTCGACGCCGTTGCAGACCTCGTCCGGTGGGGCGCAGTCGTCCCAGGAGCAGTCGTCGAGGCAGGTCCTCGAGCCCGTCGAGCCGCAGGCCGTCGCGCAGTCCTCGGCGGTGCCGGCGGAGCACTGGAATCCCTCGTCGACCTCGTCGTCGCAGTCGTCGTCCTCGTCGTTGCACAGCTCCTCGGGAGGGGCGCACTCGCCGAGCGTGCAGTCGGGGCCGCAGGCGCTCGCCCCCGCCGACCCGCAGGCCGTCACGCACGGCGCATCCTCCCCCACCATGCACTCGAAGCCCTCGTCGACCTCGTCGTCGCAGTCGTCGTCGGCACCGTTGCACACCTCCTCGGGAGCGCCGTGGACGCAGCCGCCCTCCTCGTCGCGGCACTCGTCGGCCGTGCAGGGATCGCCGTCGTCGCAGTCGAGGACGGACACGAACTGGCACCCGAACTCGTCGACGCACCTCCACGTGCCGAGGCACGGCCGATCGCCGAAGCAGTCCCCGTCGCGGACGCACTCGGAGAGAGGCTCGGGAATGCAGCCGAGCGCCGCCAGGCAGATCTCGCCAGACGAGCAGAGCGCCTCCTGGGGAACGTGCTCGCACTCCGTAGCGTCACGGCAGCGGTCGAGGGTGCACCTCGTGTCGTCGCCGCACTCGTCGTCGGTGGTGCAGGGCTGCGGCGCGGTGCCGCACCCGTAGCCCACGATGCATCCCAGGCCCTCGTCGCAGCAATCGGTGCACGGCGAGTGAGTGCATGCCTCCTGTTCGCAGTGGTCGATCGTGCAGACGATCCCGTCGTCGCAGTCGGAGTCCGAGGCGCAGGGCCCCGCGGGCGCCGCATCGACGCCGACCGTCGCGTCCCGCCCGCCCGCATCGCCCGCGTCCGAGTCGTCATCGTCCCCCCTCTCACCGGGTGCGCAGCCAAGCGTCAGCGCAAGGACGAGGAGGCGGGCTGGGCCCATTGCACCGCTACTATCTCACTGCAAGCCCCCGTCCGTCGACCAGGGTGTCCCTCGGCTCAAAGCGCCACGGCGAGGCAGGATTGCGGACCGCGCTGGCGCGCGGACTGGCTCGTTGCTCCTCGTTCTGCATCCGGGCGGCAGTTCCCGTCTGGCACGCACGATGCTGAAGATGTTCGTGGAGGTACTGCACATGAAGCTCGGAAGGGCCGCTCCGGCGGTGCTCGCGGTCCTCGGTCTCGCGGTCGCCGACCGTTCGAGCGCCCAGACCGAGCCCGGCCCGGTGCATCCGGTGATCGAGGCGTACCACCTGACCCTCGCGCTCCTGTTGCCCGAGGAGGCGATGGCGAGGCTGGAGCTGGTGGACACGGGCGGGACGGCCGCCGCGCCCCTGTCGGCGGTGGCGTATCGCGTGGCGGACGCCGCGGTCCGCCGGTTCGCGCCGCTGGCGCTCGAGGCGGCGGGGCGCAACGCCGACGCGCTCCAGCTCAGGCGCCTCGCTGTCCTCTCGGATTTCCAGAGCGCCGACCGCGCGGAGCAGCTCCTGAAGCGCCTGACCGACTCGCGGCCCACCGAAGGCCGGTCACCCCTCCCCTCGGCCGTGCTCGAGTCGCTCCTGTCCGCCCGGATGGCCGCGAGGCAGGCGATGCACGCGGACCGCCCGGCGACTCCGGATCGGATCCTCTCGGGGACCGAGCGTGCAGCGCCCATGCTCGCGAACGACCCGGCGACCGACCCTGACGGCTCCGAGCCAGGGGCCTCTGACCCCTACTCGACTCCGGAGCAGGCGTACTCGGTCACCACCGCGGCAGAGGCCTCCGCGATGGCCGCCCGGGAGGTGATCACCGCGGCGGGCGCGGCGCACGACGCGCTGCGCGCCGGCGCGAACCCGATTGCCGTGATCGACGCATCGATCCAGAGCCTCAACGAGATGGTGACGATCGCGAGGCGGTACGCCCCGCCCACGCCGTCGCGCCGTCCCGTCCCGTCCGTTCCCGCTCCCCCGTCGCGGAGCCCCTCGATGCAACCGGAGCCGTCGCCGATCCCGTCGCCCGAGCCGCGACCGGCCCTGCCCCCCGCGCAGACCCAGCCGCCCCCGATCGTGCCCAACTCCCCATACGAGCCGACCCCCGCCCGGCCCACCGAGTCCTAGTACTGCTCGCTCGCTACCCGGCGCGGAGCGGCGTAGCGAGGGCGCCGAGGCGGCGGTAGATCGCGTCGCACGCCCGCAGGACCGACCGAGGCGTGGCAGCGCCACGTCGCAGCGAGGGCCGAGGACGTACGGCGCGAGATGCCGGCGGATCGGCGGCCGCAGTAGCCGGGGCGCGGCGGGTAGCGAGCGAGCAGTACTAGAGCAAGTCCCTGTAGCGGCTCGACAGGAGCGCGCCGGCCGCGTCGCGTGCGCAGCGGTCGCAGTATCCGAATCGCTCCCGCATCTGGGCGAGGGTGCGCACCACGTGCTCGCGCGCCTGCGTCTCCAGGCTCGCCTCCGGCGTCGAGACGTGCGTCACGATGTCGCGCGCCAGCCGAGCCACCTGCTCCCGGCGCTCGCGGAAGGTGTGCTCCTTGACCTTCTGGATGTAGGCCGGGAAGATCGCGGCGAAGTCGATCTTCTGCCCGGGACGCTCGATCGCCCACGCCGCCACGACCGGAATGATGTTCTTGCGGAAGTCGTCGGCGCTAGGGCCGGCGTCGATCGTCCGCTCGATCCGGCGCATCAGCTCCTCGTCCGGGTCCTCGTACGTGCCGGTCACGCGGTTCAGGAGCTTCTCGCGCTTCACCCAGTGCGAGACGTGGGAGATGTACAGCTCGAAGAGGTCCATGTACTGCGTCTCGGCCACGATCCCGGACGCGCTCCTCAGCTCCTCCTCCGACAGGTCGAGGTAGCGCTCGCGAAGGAGCGCCACGAACCCGCGAGCGTCGTGGTAACCGCCCGGCAGCGTCTCCTGCTTGAGGAACTCGTACTCCCCGCTCAGCTTGCAGAGCTCATCGATCTCGCCGAACACGGCGAGGGGGCTCAGGCAGTCGAAGTCGGCGTGCTGGCTCGAGTCGAGCAGGAGCGTCCGGATCTCCCGCGGCGACGCGCCGAGGCGGCCCTCGTAGTTCGGATACGCCTCGCTCTCGCGGTAGATCGCCGCGATCCCCACGCGCAGCTCCTTGGCATGCTCGTGGCTGAGGCGCGGCGGGATCTTCCCCGACGAGTACAGCTCGGCTTTCTCCAGGGGACCTAGCTCCGCGACGAGCGCGCCCAGGACCTTGCCGTGCCTCTCCACGACGGGCTTGCGCATCCGGGTGAGGACCGCCCAGAGCGACGCGAGCAGGATCGCGTGTGGCGCCACGTGGCGGCTCACCTGGGGCCGGATCTGAAGATCGTAGATCTGCTGCTCGTCACGGTAGTCGAGCAGGTACGGCGTCCTGACCAGCTCGATCCGTCCCCTGAACGAGTTGAACTCGGGGTGCTCCTTGAAGGCCGCCAGGTGGATCTCGTTGGAGCTGGCGATCATCACGGTGTTCAGGTGAAGGATCGAGTGAGCGAGCTGGACGTCGCCGGACTCGATCGTCAGGAGGAGGTACTTGAACGCGTCGAGCGGTCGCTTGAGCAGATCCGAGAACTCGATGAGACCCCCGCTGGCATCCACGAGCTCGCCATGAGGCTCGAAGAGCGTCACGGTCTGCAGGGTCGACGGCAGGGCCGTGATGGTCCTGTCCATGGTGACCTGGCGCTCCTCGGCGTCGACAGAGAGCTGCGGGCCCAGCGTCACCGCGCCCGTCCGGTAGCGGCGGGAGACGAAGTAGCGCTCCACCTGGACGTGCCGAAGGACCTTGAGGAAATCACCCTGGTTGGCGACGAGGAGCGCCTCGAAGACCTGCCGGCACTTCGCGCACAGGCCTCCGTCCCAGAGCCACTTGGGAGGGGCCGAGGAGGTCCCCGCCGCCCGATAGGCCGTCTCGAGGAACTCGCGTCGCTCGCGGCGGGGGATCAGGAGCAGAGGGTGATCCCGCAGCTCGCAGCCGAGGCGAGCGTCCACCTGCTCGTCTTCGAGGTAGGCATAGGAACCGCTGGCGTCGGCGACGGTCTCGCGACCCTTGCCGCCCGCGAACCCGATCGTGCCTCGCTCCGTGCCGCGTGTCGGAAACACCCAGTTGAACCTGTAGAGCGCGCCCTCGGGCAAGGACGAGTAGTGCTCGAGGGCCAGCGCGAGGCAGGCCGCGAAGGTGCTCTTGGCGCTCCCGTTCGGGCCGTGGAGCAACAGGAGCCTGTTGACGCGGCCTTCGCGCGCGAAGTTCGAGAGCGCGCGGTAGACCTCCATCTGGACGGCCTCGTGGCCGACCAGGCGCTCGTGCGGCTCCGCGAAGGGCAGGTCGAAGAGCAAGAAGCGCGTCTCGGTGCCCCAGGGCCGGCGGCGCTTGTCCTGCCCGTAGTGATCGAAGATGTCGCGCAAGTACCGCGAGGCGTCGCGCGACAGGGCCTGGGGGGCCTTGTCGAACAGCTCGACGTACTCGCCGAACGACAGGACCCTCCGGCTCTCGGAGTACCGGGTGCGCACCCCGTCGGCGATTCGCGACAGATCCTTGACCAGCTCGGACATCTTCAGGGGGTCACTGCACGTCCACCGCGATCGTCAGCGGCTGGCGCTCGAGCAGGCAGTTCTGGGGGTTGCACACGCTGAAGGCGAGCTCGCCGCCGAGCTCGCGCCTTCCCGCCGATTGCGCCGTGAAGGCGACGGGGAAGACCGCCTTGGCCTCCTCGAAGGCGCTGGCGTCGGCGCGCCTCAGGGAGGACTTCGGGAAGCTGACGCCGTCCACCGGCCGGATCGTCAACTCGATCGGATACTCCTGGTTCACGTGGTAGCCGTTCCTCCCCGTGAGCCGCACGTCGAACCGCCCCTCGGCGCCCGCCGTGTAGGGCGGCTGCGGCAGGGTCGCGATCTCCCAGTTCGGCCCCGTGGGAGCGGGAGCCGCGTCGCCGGTGGCCTTGGCGGAGCCCGCGCCGGGTGGGGCCTTCTCGGGAGCCGAGGTCTCGGGCTGTGGTCCGGCGCTGGTCCCGCCGCCCGTGCACGCGGAGACGACCGCTCCCACGACCGCGGCAAGACAGGCCATCCGGCTCCGCGACACCCTCATCTTCATCGTCGAGCCGTATTGAAGCATCGAGCTACCTGGGATGCAACGAAGTTGGCCGGCGCAGGAACAGCCGCTCGCCGTTGGCGATCTTCCGCTCGGCGAGGACGTGCATGAACAGGTTGAGCGGGAAGTGGCCGAACAGCGAGATCCAGCCCTGGCCGAGGTCCCGCCGGAAGCGGCGCCAGATGGACGAGTACGAGTAGAACCCGCGCCACGCGTCGACCCAGCCCCTGTGCAGCCGGTCCGGCGTCATCCGGGCCGGCCGGAAGAAGGGGGCATCGCGGTCGAAGTTCTGTCCCTTCAGCCACCAGCGTTCGTGGATGAGCCGGCCCTCCGCCTGCAGGCGCCTGTACAGGGCCGTGCCGGGATACGGCGTGAGGATCGCGAACAGCGACATCGTCAGCCGTGACTCGATGCAGAACTCGACGGTCCGCTCGAAGACCGCCTCGTCGTCCCCGTCGAACCCGAAGACGAACGATCCCCAGATCGCGATCCCGTTCGCGTGCAGCTCGTCGATGATCTCGCGATAGCGCGAGGGCTTGTTCTGCGCTTTGCCGGCGGCGCGAAGGCTCTCGTCGTCGATGCTCTCGAAGCCGACGAAGAGCGCGCGGCACCCCGACCTCGCCATGAGCTCGACGTCGCGAGCCGACCCGAGCCCGGCGAGGCTGGCCTGTCCGACCCAGTGGACCCCCAGGGGAGCCAGCGCGCCGAACAGCTCGCGCGAGTAGGCCTGGTGAATCATCACGTTGTCGTCGGCGAACAGGACGAGCTTCTTCGGCAGCTCGCGGGGCCTGGGCAGCGAGTCGATCTCCCCGATGACGTCCGCCACCGGGCGGAAACGGAACTTGCCGCCGTTGTAGATCGACACCGAGCAGAACTCGCATGGGTAAGGGCAGCCGCGCGTCGTCTGGACCGCGTGGAAAGGGATGTACTTGCGAGAGGTGAAGATGTCGCGCCGGGGACGTGGCAGCCCTTCGAGGCTCGGCCAGCCATCGCGACGGTAGTACGGCTCGAGCGAACGGCCGGCACGGAAGTCCGCGATCAGCCGCTCCCACAGACCCTCGGCCTCGCCCACGACCACCGCGTCGCAGTGCTCCTTTGCCTCCTCGGGCATCGCGGTAGCGTGGATCCCTCCCATGACCACGGTGCTCCCGCGCCGGCGATACGCGGCCGCGATGTCGTAGCCCCTCCGGGCGGTCTTCGACGTGATTCCGATCCCGACGAGGTCCACGTCGTTCGGTGCGCCCAGGTCGACGGGCGCGACGAGCTCGTCCGTGTAGGTGACCCGCGCGCCGGGGGGCGTGTGAGCGGCGAGGATCGCCATGCCGAGCGACGGCAGGTAGCTCGAGTCCTCGTTGGCCGGCGAGATGAGCTCGATCTCCACTCGGATGTCAGTAATACACGATCGCGCGTTCGACCTCGACCTCGAGCGTCCGGCCGTCCCGTTCGAGCTCGAGCCGCATTCGCGTTCCGACCTCGCCCCGGAAGAGCGCCTCGAGCGCGTCGACGGCCAGCGTGCGCGCACGCTGGCCTTCGACCGTCACGACGAGATCGCCTGGACGGACGCCCGCCCGCGCCGCGGGCGAGTCCGGGGCGACCTCGAGCACTCGCACCGAGCCGCGCCTCCGCTCCCAGCGGACGCCGGTGCCGACGAGGCTCCGTGGGGGCCCGAGCGTGATCGAGAGCCGCTGCATGGGCGGCGACGGTCCTATCTCCCAGCTCCCGCGCTCGAGGTCCCGAGCGCTGGGCGCCGGAACACGGAACCGGGTCACGAGCTCGGAGGGACGCGGGGAATCGTCGTCATGGACCTCGAAGACGACCTCGTCGTCGGGTCCGAGCCCGAGGCTCCGTCCCGCCGTGATGTCGAACGACGGCGAAGGCGTGTCCGCGACGGTCGGCGTCCTCAGGAGCTCCTCGCCATTGCGGACCAGCCGGACGTAGACATCCGGCGGCGCGCCACGCCCCTCGTCCCATGGCCGGCCATCGGGCCGTGCGGCGTCCATTCGCGTCGAGACGATCGTCACCAGGAACATCTCCCGTCGCGCTCCGCTCGACTCGGTGGTCGACCCACCCGGAGGTGCGGCATCGGGCGTCCCGGTGGGCTCCGCGTCGGATCGACCCGCGTCGACCCACAGCGCGACCCGGAACACCGTGGGTATGGCGGGCCGCGGCAAGGGCGCCCCGCGCAGGGCCTGCAGGAGACAAGCGGCGTCGCCCGGTCCCTGGACCTCCACGGGTCTGCCTTCGGCGTCCATCCTGACCGTCAGCTCGACCTGGCCGGGCGCGCCGAAGCATCGTGACAGAGCAGGCTGCGCGGCCGACACGCCCGTGGAAACGGACGCCACGTCGATGGTCCTGTCGCCCTCGACGACGACGGCGCTCGCCGCGGCCCGGGATTGGTCCGGCTGGGCAGCTCCTGCAGTCGGGTAGTCCGGAGGCGCTTGCTCGATGTAGCAGGCATTGGCGGCGGCGGACGCCGCCGCCAATGCCAGCAGCGCGGACGCGCGGTTTCTCGGTTTCCCGAGGGAAACCGAGAAACCGTGATCCGGCGAGATCGATAAGGGAAGACGGTGATCCGGTTTGATGACGTGTGGTGTCACGGAATACGATGATGGCATGGTGCGACCGTTCCCGGCAGCCCTGATCGGATTGGCGCTCGCCGCCTGCGGGTCGGCGCTGTCCGATGCCGACTGCCGGGCCGACGCGGACTGTGCCGGAGCAGCCATCTGTGACGGAGCTCGCTGCACGGATCCCGCCGTGCTCGGCACACCGCCGCTGTTCGGTTCCGCGAGGGTCGTTCTGCGGCCGGCAGACGACGCGGTCGTCGCCCGCGGGGTCGCCTCGCGCGCGCTCGGCGCGACCGACTTTCTCCTGGTCGGGGCCGGCCGCGGTGCCGACGCCTGGCGAAGCTACATCCGGTTCGACTTCGAGGCGCTGCGCAGGGCGGGGTCGATCACGCGCGCCGAGCTGCGCCTGCGGACCAGGACCGACCCTCCGGGCTCGTCGGGCACGCCGTGCGCCGTGGGCCTCTACCTCGCTCGCGGGCCGTGGAGAAGCTCGGGGCTCACGTGGGAGAATCAGCCCGGAGCGGCCGGCACGGAGCGCGCCTGGACGGTCGTGACGGGCGCGAGGGAGACCGAGGTCAGGCTCGAGGTCGGCGAGCTCGTCTCGGAGCTAGTCCGCGGCGTCTCGCCGAACCACGGTTTCGTCATTCGCGCCCGCTCGGAGCAAGCGGGTGCCCGGATGGTCGCGTACTCGTCGCGGAGCCCCACGCGGCGCGTGCGACCATGGCTCGAGGTGCTCCATCGATGATGGGGCGACTCCCACTCGCGGTGTCCTTGCTCGCGCTGTCTTGCGGAGACGACGACGCCGCGATCCTCGGCGAGGTCTCGATCGAGCCTGAGGGACCGGTCGCCGCCTGCAGCCCCCTGACGGTACACATCGCGCTCGAGGCGATGGCCAGGTACACGATCTCGGCCGACGGAAGCGTCCTGGCCGCCGGCTTCGCGTACCCCGGCGAGAGGGACGTGGTCATCGAGGACTTGCCCGGGCCTCGGGACCCGTCCGGCAGGTCGACTCTGTCGGTGTCCGCCGTCGGGATCGGCGGTAGGCCCGAGCGCAGGGACTTCTCGATTCCCCGCGCCGACGACTCGGCTCCCCACGCCAACGCGGGGCCGTCGCGGCGAGCTCAGGCCGGCGCCGCGGTCCAGCTCGACGGATCCGCGAGCCGCGATCCAGACGGCGACGACCTCGGGTTCTCGTGGACCGTCGTCGACGGTGACGCGACGCTCGCCGGGGCCGACGGCCCGCGTCCGACCGTGACCCTCGGCTCCGCCGGGTCCGCCGTCGTGGAGCTGATCGTCGACGACGGTCGCGGGGGCAAGGGGATCGATCGCGTCGTGATTCGCGCCGGCGACGCGGGAGCCGCGCCGGAGTTCGACGATCCGTCGGAAGAGGTCGTGCTCGAGGCCATCCCCGGCGAGACGGTCGAGGTGGACGTTCGAGCGTCGTCTCCCGGGTCCGACGCACCGGCGCCGCGGTATCGCTTCGCCCAGGCTACCGGCCCGGCCGCGACGATCACGCAGGACGGATCGGTCGCGACGATCGTGGCGCCGGAGAACGAGGGCCTCGTCGCCATCGAGGCCGTCGCCGACAACGGCCACGACGAGGTCAGAAAGCGGATCTCGATCCTGGTCGGCCCGGCCACCGTCGCTGACGAGCCCCCCGTGCCCGTCGCGAGCGCCCCGACGTCCGCAGCGGTGTTCTCGGCCGTGATGCTCGACGGATCGAGCTCGACCGACCCCGAAGGAGTCGAGCTGGGCTTCCTCTGGACCGTCGAGGAGGCGCCGGCCGGGAGCGTCCTCGGACCGAGCGTCATTCCCGCCAACGGGACCCCGGCCGCGGCCCAGGCGCGCGTAGTCCTCGACCGGGTCGGGGAGTATCGCTTCCGGTTGCGGGCAGTCGACGGAGTCGGGCCGAGCCCAGCCGCCGCGGACGTCACGGTGACGGCAACGGCCTCGATGGACCGCACCGCGGTCGACGGGGCGGTCGGGGACATCGCGCTCAGCGAGGACGGCGAGGCGCTGGTGACGCTCGACGGGTCGGTCGTTCTGGTCGGCCGGACCGGGCAGACCGAGCTCGTCTCGCAGGACACCGCCGGGGGCGTCGCCTACTCGATTGGCCGGTCGTCCTTCTATTTCGGGACGAGCGAGCCGGGGGCCCCTGCCACGATCGTGGCCTTCGACCCGGTGAGCTCCGAATTCGCGCGGCAGACGCTGCCGCTGGACCTGGGCGAGGATCCGCCGACCACGGTGAACGAGATCGGCATCGACCCGTCCGCCGACAACCAGGGTGACCTGTTCCTCGCGACCAACGCGGGCTTCGTCATCCTCGACGTGGGTTTGACGTCCGAGGCCGAGCCCATCGGCAGGCCCGTCGAGATCGGCGGCGAGGCCGTCCACAGACCGCCGACGTACAACGACGAGGGTGAGGCTGCGCTGACCGCGCTGGACGTCCGCGGTCCGATCGACGACGCGATCACGCGGGTCTTCTTCGGAAACGGCTTCTGGCTCACGGTGCTCGAGCAGCCCGCGAGCGGGAACTTCACCGCGAAGCCGGTCGATCCGTTCGCCGATGGTACGGCCGACCCCGTGTCCGCGATCGCCGTCTCGGAGACGGACGAGCTGGCGATGCTCGATGGGCGAGGGCTCGTCTGGATGCGGGGCGACGCCGGAGCCGACTGCCTCCTGTCGTCCGGATCGTCTCGGCGCTGCCCCGCACCTGCTTCCGACAGGTGCGCCCGCGCGCTGTCCGCCCCGCCACCGACCGACGTTGCCGCCCTCGCCGACGACCCCGCGGGGACGTTCTGGATCGCTTCCAGCGACGGCGTTCGCCTCTTCGATCCCCGGATGGGCACCTTCCTCCTCCTCGGGGCCGACGAGGGCCTGGACGGCGCCACCGCGGTGGACGCGCTGGGCGGGCGCCTCGCGGTGGGGCGGGAGGGGAGCGCCGAGGGTGAGGTCGTGATCCTCGAGCTGGAGGAGCCATGACGCTCCTCGCGCGACAGATCGGCCGTTACCACGTGATGGACCGCATCGCGTACGGAGGGATGGCGGAGATCTTCCGGGCCGTCACGTTCGACCCCGAGGGAAGCGAGCGGATCGTTGCCATCAAGAAGGTGCTCCCTCACTTCTCGGAGGACCGCGACTTCATCAGGATGCTCATCGACGAGGCGAAGCTCGCGGGCATGCTCCGCCATCCGAACATCGCCGAGGTGTACGAGTTCGCGCAGGTGCCCGAGGGCTACTTCATCGCGATGGAGTACGTCGACGGCAAGGATCTCAGGAGCACGATGGAGAAGTGCCGGGCCGAGGGCATCGACTTCGCCTTCGACGACGGCGCGTACGTGATGGCGCGCGCGCTCGAGGGGCTCCACCACGCCCACACGGCTTGCGACAAGGCCGGCAGTCCCCTCAGGCTCGTCCACCGCGACTTCAGCCCGTCGAACATCCTCGTCTCCTACGACGGCCACGTGAAGATCTGCGACTTCGGGATCGCCAAGGCGACGCTCAACCGCGTGCAGACCAAGACCGGCGTCATCAAGGGAAAGGTCAAGTACATGTCGCCCGAGCAGGCGCTCGGCCGCCGGCTCGATCACCGGAGCGACCTGTTCAGCGCCGGCAGCGTGCTCTACGAGATCTGCACGGGCCAGGCGCCGTTCACGGCACCGAACGAGATCGACCTCATCTTCCAGGTGCGCGACGCCGTTGCGCCGGCCCCACGAGACCTCAACCGGGCCGTGCCCCGCGCCCTGGAGAAGGTGATCGAGCGTGCCATGCTCCGGTCGCGCAGCTCGCGCTATCAGAGCGCACAGGAGTTTCGCGACGCGCTCGTCGAGTTCATCCAGCGCGAGAGCCACGGCTACAGGCGATCGAAGCTCGCGAGGTTCATGAGGCGCGCCTGGGCGGCCGAGATCGAAGAGGAGCTCAGGATCCTCGAGGACTACGTGATCGGCTCCGACGTCTCCTCGTCGCTCGGACAGAACCTGATCGCCGACGTCCTCGGACCGGACGCTCCCTTCTCGCGCTTCACGCCGATGCCCACGATGCTCCGGCAAGCCAAGCCGCGCCCGGCCACGGCGACGGTGCACGAGCAGGCCACGCACCTGTTCGACGGGCGGAAGATCGAGCCGCAGAGCGAGGAGGCGGACGACGAGGTCACGACCGGGGAGCGACAAGGCGCGCCGCCGCGGCCTGCCTCGGTGGGGGCCAGCCCCGTGGACCGAGAGAAGACGACCGTCGCCCCGGGTCGGCGCGCGAGCTCCGTGCCGCCGCCCCCCCATCCGCCGAGCGACGGAGATGGTCCCGGGGCGCAGCCGCCGCGGATCGTCTTGCCAGACCTCGATGACGACGACACGCGGACCACCAGGTACGACAGGCGGAACGAGGGCTGAGGACAGCTCGACATGGACCAACCACCTGACGAGTACCGTATCGGGCTAGTGGGTGCGGCCCCCAGGCTCGCCGAGCGCTGCGCGGACGCGCTCGAGGGGTTCGGCACGGTCACCGAGATCGATCGACACGAGGTCGGAGCGCACACCTCGAGCGAGGTGGACCTGGTGCTGGTCGCGCTGTCGGGGCCCACTCGTGAAGGGGTCGCGCTCGCCGTCGAGCTCCGCCAGAAGCTCCCCGGGATACCGACGATCGTCCTCGCGCCGGCGACCGACGCGAACTTCGCCGTCGAGATCCTCAAGTGCGGCGCCGCAGACGACTTCCTGCTCCTTCCGCTCCATCCCCAGGGGCTGAGGGGCAAGGTCGTGCGGGCCCTCCTCGATCGCCCGGGCCCCGCGTTCCCCTGGCCCGAGCTCGAGCCGCTCGCCCAGACGGAAGCCAGGCTGAAGGCGCCGGCGGCCGACAACCGGCGTCGCTGCTTCAGGGCGCCGGTGCCCAGCCACTTCGCCGTCTCCAGCTCCGCCGTGATCTCGACCGACCCGCCGAGGAGCGTGTGCCTCGTCGTCGAGGACATCTCGGTCGAGGTCGGCGATGCGCCGGGTGGCATGCTCCTTCTGGCGAGGAACGAGGCGGCGCTCCTGTTGCCCCTGTCGGAGTGGAAGAGCGGCGAGCCGATCAAGCTCCTGGTCCACATCGGCGACGGAAGCGCTCCGATCCCGGTCGTCGCGCGGATGGCCGGGGGCATGCGTCCCGGCCCCCGCTCCGCCAAGCGGATGGGCGTCCGTTACGAACCGACCAACAAGGCCGACGTCCCTCGCCTCCAGCGCTTCTGGATGGCCTGCCAGAGAATCGTGAAGAAGTGAGACCGCCCGGCCCGCACTGCGCGCTTCCGTTTGATGCTAGGCTTGCCTCATGTCGCGGCCAGCGACCCGGATTCCGGCTTTCGACGAGCTGTATCGCCAGATCGAAGCCCTGCCGGAGGGGGTGACCGGCGAGATCCTCGAGCCCGGCGTGGTGCGCACCATGGCCAGGCCCGGCGGCCGGCACCGGTTCGCCGGATGGCGTGCTCGCCGCGCACTGCAGGGCTCCGATCTCGCCGAGGGCGGCTCGGGCTGGTGGTTCGAAGTCGAGGCCGAGATCAAGTTGCCGGACGGCCTGCTGGCCGTTCCGGACCTGTCCGGCTGGCGCGTCACCGAGGAGCCCCCGTTCGTCGACGCAAACCCCATCGAGGTGCTTCCCGACTTCTGCTGCGAGGTCCTCTCTCCCACGACCGCGCGCGACGACCGCCGCCTGAAGCTGCCCCTCTTCGCGCGCTCGGGAGTGGGATGGACCTGGATCGTGGACCCTGACCTCTGCACGGTCGAGGTCTACCAGACGGTCGAGACACTCGCCGCCCTCGTGCTGGTGGCCAAGGACGACGACGTGCTGATCCTGCCTCCCTTCGAGGACGAGATCGATGTCGGCCGCTTCTGGAAGGCCCGAGCTGCCGCCACTCGATGAGGGTCACCTGTAGAGCAGCTCGCGGGTGACGAGCACCGGGAACGCGGCGCCACCGCGCCGCACCTCGAGGACGACCTCGGTCCCCACGGGCCCGCGCAGCGCCCTCGAGAGTGACGCCCCGCGGACGACGGCGCCGTTCACCCTGACGATCCGATCGGCCGGACGGAGAGCGGCGCGCTCCGCGAGGCCCCCTTCGAGCACCTCGACGACGCGGTCGCCCTCGAGCACGACGCCGACTCCGCCGAAGCGTGCTCCACCTCCCGGGACCGTGTCCTCGTCGAGCGCCCCGTCGAAGGCGAGCTCGGCGTCCTCGATCGAGCCGCGCGACAGATCGACCTCGAGATTGGCGACGCCGAGATCGGGGTGCGAGGCCCACAGCGTTACCGCGGCCTGAGGCAACTGCACGATCGCGAAAGCCCCATCCGCATCCGTGACGATCGGCCGCTGCCCCGATACCCGGAACAGGAGCGCCGGGCGGCCGGCGCTCACACGGGCGCCCGTGACGGGATCGCCGCGGGCGTCCAGGACGCGTCCCCTCGCCTCGGCTCCGGCCTCGAGCTCGACGTGAAGGGCCGTCGCGGTGATCTTCTCGAGCGCCCTTGGCGCGGGGACCTCGACCTCGTCCTCCCACGGAGCGAAGCCCTCGGCCGCGACGCGGAGGCGGTGGCGTCCGGGCCGTAGGTTCGTCACTCGGAAGGCTCCGTCCAGGTCCTCCACCCGAATGCGCGAGGGCGGGCCGGCGCCCACGTCCAGGCCCGTGACCACGAGATCGAAGGGCGAGACGGCGAAGCCGCCGACCCGCGCCACGACCGTGCCCTCGAGGCCGCCGCCCGAGGCCAGGACCACCACGAACGGCCGTGCCGGGACGACGGAGCGCACCAGCGTCGGGGCGTGCTCGGGGTGGCGCGCCTCCAGCGCAACGGCGACGCCGGGCGGAACCGCGGCCGCGAACGTGCCGTCCTCGGCGGACACGGCGGTCACGACAGACGAGCCCGGCTCGAGCGGCGCGAGACGGATGGTCGCGCCCCGGACAGGGAAGCCGCGATCGTCCTCGACACGGCCCGCGAGGGGCTCCGCGGAGCGCCGGAGCTCGAGCTCGACGTCGCTCGCCTCCGATGCCGGCACCGAAAGAGCGGTCGGGTCGTGGTCCGGCGCCCACGACCTGAGGACGACGAGCGCCCGCGCGTCGATCGCCTCGAACGCGAACTCGCCGGCGGTCGTCGTGACGACCAGCCGCGGCGAGTCGCGCTCGGTCTGGAGCTCGACGCTGGCGCCGCCGACGGGAAAGCCGGCTGGGTCGACGACACGGCCCGCCACGCGGCGCCCCTCCCCGAGCACGACCTCGATCCCCGTGATCGCGCCGCCGTCATGCGCGACGATCGTCCTCGACTCGCCGCTCGCGTGCGCCGGGTGGGACGCGTGGACGATCAGCCGCCCGGGGGGAACGCCTTCGATGCGGAACTCGCCGCGGTCGCTGGACACGAGGCCCGCGCTGGCCGAACCGCCGGCGATGCCCGCTGGCACTGGAAGCGGCTCGGGCGGGGCCACCGCACCCGGTATCGGCGGAAGCGGGCCCGTCATCACCCCGAGCTCGCCGGACGGACGCAGCGTGCCCGACCCGGTCGCCAGGACATCGAAGTCCGCGTCCTCCATCGCAAGGCTGAACGAAGACAGGTCCACCGCCCCGCCACCGACGTCCACGCCCCGGACCTCGAGCGCGGCGCCGGACACGGGGAAACCGCGCCCGTCGAGCACGATGCCCTCGAGAGTCGCACCCCGGTGGAGCCTCACCTCGAATGCCGGAGCCCCGGCGACGACCTCGCGGCCGATCTCCGCAACCCAGCCCGGAGCGCGGACGGTGAGCCGGTACGGCCGCTCCAGGAGCGGCTCGATCGTGAACGAGCCGTCCGCCGCGGTCCGGGCGACGACGGGAACCACGGCGAGCGCCTCCTCCCCGACGACCAGCCGCGCCCCTCCGATGGGAGCGCCGGTCGCCGCGTCGACGACGCGCCCGGTGATCGCACGGCCCGGCTCGAGGGCCAGGTACACGTCGCGCCGCTCGTCCTTTCCCAGCTCGATCCCGAGGAGGGGCTCCGCGACCTCGCGGCCGAAGTGGGCCCGCGCCTCGTACACGCCCTCGCGCACGCCCTCGAACGCCGCTGCGCCGCCGTCGTCGGTCTCGGCCTCTCTCGGCGGCCAGAGGCCCGAGCCCGCGACGACCACGGTTGCCCCCGGCTCGGCCCGACCGTCGAGGCCCGTCACGTGCACGATGAGGGCGCCGCCGACGGTGGCCGCTCCCCCGTCGGCGGTGTCGCGATCCACCGGCGTCGGCGGTTCTTGTGCCGTTCGCCGCCCCTGGCGCGGCGCCGCGCGCTCGGCCGGCCGGCCTCGCGTGGCCAGAGCTCCCAGCGCGCAGAGGACCGCCACGAGCGCACCTGCAGCCAGCGGTCTTCGGAGTCCTCTCACGGGATCAGCGCCTCACCCGGAACGCCCGGGCCGCGAGTGGCATTTCTTGCCTGGCTTGAACGTCACGGGCCGGCATGTTATAGGCCGGACCCCAATTCGAGGTCGACCTCGCCACGCGTGGCGAGGTCCGAGGAAGCCATGGCGAACCGGTGCGAGATCTGCGGCAAGGGCCACCAAGTGGGCAACAAGGTGAGCCACTCGAACATCAAGACGAAGCGGCTCCAGATGCCCAACATCCAGAGCCTGCACGCTGTCGTGGACGGCGTCCACCGCCGGGTGCGCGCCTGCACGCGCTGCATCCGCTCCGGGAAGGTCGTGAAGGCATAGCAATCTGATACACGTGCGCCCAGCATCGGTGCCCAGGGACGCCATCGAGCGTCACCTGGTGGTCCCGCACGATCGCGCCGGCTGGCGTCTCGACCGCTTCCTGACCTGGAAGGTCCCCCGCCTCAGCCGTACCAGGGCCCAGAAGATCCTCCGCACCCAGGCCTTCGCTCCGGACGGCCGGAAGCTCGGACCGAACGACATAGTCCGCGCGGGCGACGTGATCGTCATCTACCGGCCGCCGATGCCCGAGCCTCCGGCGCCGCGGGAGTTCGGGGTCCTGTACGAGGACGAGGACGTCGTCGTCGTCGACAAGCCGGCGGGACTGCCCGTGCACCCGACCGCTCGCTACCACGAGAACACGTTGACCGCGCTCCTGCGCGGGCGGTACCCGGATCGAGTCACGCTCACGCATCGCCTCGACCGCGAGACCAGCGGCATCGTGGTGTGCGCCAGGAACCGGCAGGCCGAGCGCCGCCTCAAGGCGCAGTTCGAGTCGCGGACGGTGACGAAGCGATACCTGGCCCTCGTGAGGGGAGTCGTCGCCCAGGACCTCACGACGATCGATCTTCCGCTCGAGCTGTGCACGGAGGGCATCCTGAGGAACCGAATGAAGGTCGCGCCACCCGGCCGGGGGCTCGAGAGCCGAACCCTGATCGAGGTGGCCTCGCGGGGAAGGACGACGACCCTGGTGTCGGCCTACCCGCGGACCGGGCGGCAGCACCAGATCCGCGTCCACCTCGACGCGATCGGCCACCCGATCGTCGGCGACAAGCTCTACGGAGTCGACGAGGCCCTCTTCCTCGCCTTCTGCGACTCGGGGCTCGACGACGAGATGCACAAGACCCTCGGCATGCAGCGTCACGCCCTCCATGCCCACGAGGTTCGCCTCGCGCACCCACGCTCGGGCGAGCCGCTCGAGGTACGAAGCGCGCTACCGGACGACATCCGCCAGCACTTCCTGGACGACCAAGGAGCCCTGCAATGATTCGAGCCCTGTTCATCTGCCTCTCGCTCGCGACCTTCACCGGATGTGGCGACGATGACGACGCCGACGGCGACGCCGATGCCGACTCGGACGCCGACGCCGACTCGGACGCCGACGGCGACGGTGACGGCGATTCAGACGCGGACTCGGACTGCGACGCGGCCCAGAGCCCAGCCTGGGACGGCCCAGGCTGCGAGCCCGCGACCGCGCGGCAGATCGTGGATGCGGCCGATCTGCCCGACACTACGACTGGCGACGCCATCGCGGGGATCGGCGACTGGGTGCTCGCGAACGAGCGGGTGCGCTTCTACATCGACGACATCGCGAACCAGAACCTGATCGCGCCGACGGGCGGGACGCTGATCGACATCCTGCCGGCCGGGCAAGAGGTCGATCACTTCGGCCAGCTCTCGTCGATCTTCTTCCTCGAGCAGGACAACTTCCTCTACTACGACGAGATCGAGGCCGGCACCGACGGCACCACTGCGTTCGTGATCGCCCGTGGGACCGTCCGCGGCGGACCGCAGGGCGACTTCACCGACCGGCTCGCCGTCGAGACGCGCTACGAGCTTCGTGCCTGCGAGACCGCGCTCAGCATCTGGACCGACGTCGAGAACCTCACCGGCGACGCGATCGGCGGCGGCCTCGGGACCGTCACGACGGACGTGATCCTCTGGGGCCCGCGCGGCATGAAGCCGTTCTGCGCCGGCGCCCAGGGTCAGGGCTACGAGTGCCCGGGGTTCGATCCCGCGAACCCGCTCGGGAGCGTGGGCTCGTTCCCGTACATCGGCGCCGCGGCCACCTTCGCCGGCCCCTTCTCTCTCGCGCTCGTCTCGCTCAATCAGGGGGGCATCGTCTTCGGCGTCAACGACGACCAGGTCTCCGCGGTAGGTGAGAGCGACGGTCTGGGGGGCGTCCTGAGCGGAGGCGCAACCCGGACATACGGCCGCGCGGTCCTCGTCGCGACCGGTCGGAACGACGTCGCCTCCGCGTCCGACCTCGCCTTCGCCGGCCAAGCCCGCTGCGGAGGCGACGCCATCGGAAGCGTGTGCGTCACCCTCGACCTGCCCGGGGAGCTTCCCTTCGCGGCCGGCGACCCACGAAACGGAACCGTCCTCTTCTATCGTGGTGCCTCGGGCGACGACCCCCATGCGCGCTCGGGCCGCACCCCGATGACCCACGCTGTAGTGGACGCCGACGGGACCGCTCGAGTCGTTCTGCCCGAGGGCAGCTACTACTACGAGGTCACCGGACCCGGCGGCGCGGTGGCTCAGGGCGGACCGGTCGAGGTGGTCGCCGGCGTCGACGGCGGCTGCTCGGCGGCGGCCACCGGCGAGCTCGGGCTGGTCTCCATCGATCTGACCGAGGCTGGGGGTGGGCCGATCGCGGGCCGCGTCGTCTTCAAGGGAGTGCGAGACACGCCCGACCCCAGCTTCGGACCGATCGAGGGCGCCTCGCCGGCTGCGAACGTGGCCCTGGTGGGTCCGGACGGTCTCGTCGAGCTCACCCTGCCGGTCGGAAGCTACCGGGTGTACGCGACCCACGGGATCGAGTGGTCGCTGGGCGAGGAGGACCTGGAGATCGACGAGGCGGGCGCCGAGTTGACGTTCCAGCTCGAGCCGCTGGTCGACACGACCGGGATGCTGTCGGCGGACATGCACGTCCACTCCGTCCTGTCCTGGGATTCTTCGCTTCCCCTCACCGACAGGGTGCTCGCCTACGTCGCCGAGGGCGTGGACGTGGTCGTCGCGACCGAGCACGACGTCGTCGGCGACTACGCACCGACGGTACTCTCGATGGGCGTCGACGACGTGGTCGTCACGATTCCAGGGCTCGAGTCCACGTCCGCGGTCACGACCGAGACCTTCCCGCACACGATCGGACACCACAACGCGTGGCCCCTCGTCCCCGACCCCGACGCTCCCCGCGACGGCGCTCCGCCCGACGAGGGGATCACCGTCGACGAGCTCTACACTCGCCTGCGCGCCGCCGGAGCCGAGGTCGTCCAGCTCAACCATGGGCGTGCCAGCACCGTGGGGTCGGTCTGGCTCGGATGGCTGGATGCGTGCGGGTTCGATCCCGCCCAGCCGGTCGCGTCGTTCCCCGATTGCGACCTCGGCGCCTGGGACGTCATGGAGGTGATGAACGGCAGCTCGGTGCCCGGGAACCTCGCGGACCGGAACGACTGGTTCGCCTTCCTGTCGCAGCTCCCGTTCATACCGGGCACCGCGAACTCGGACTCCCACAAGCTCGTCCTCGAGGAGGCGGGCTACCCCCGCACCTACGTGGCCATGGACGAAGACCTCGGCGCCTTCGAGCCCGCCGCCTTCGACGAGGCCGTGCGGGCCGGGCGGATGATCGGCACGAACGGGCCGTTCGTCCGTGTCACGGCGTCCGGGCCGGAGGATGCCGTGATCGCCGGCCCCGGCGGCGTCCTCGAGGTGGGGACCGACGACCACGTGACGCTTCTCCTCGTCGTCCAGTCCGTTCCCTGGATCCCGGTCGAGGAGGTCGTCGTCTACGCGAACGGCGAGGTCGTCGCGAACCTCGACGACGAGCTCGACGACGGTGCGGTCGTTCGCTTCGACGGCGCCATCGATCTCGGCACGTTCCCGAACGACACGTGGATCGTCGTCGAGGCCGGGACCCCATGGCCCGCCGAAGGCGAAGACCCGCCTGCATCGCCGGAGCCGCTCGCCTTCATCGCCCCAGACGTCGTTCCCCACGCTTTCACGAACCCGATCTTCGTGACGGTGGACGGCGACGAGGACTTCGATCCCCCGGGGCTCTGATCACACCCGCTCTGCACTCCCCGCCGAGTTTGGTGTATGGTCCGCCCCGATGCGGCACCTGCCAGCGGTCCTCGTCCTTCTCGCCGGCGTGGCCTGCGGCTCCACTCGACCGCAGATCCGGCCGTCGACGCCCTTCGAGCCGGTTCACGCCCGCTTCTTCGACGACGCCGCTGATTTCGTGCGCGATCCCGTCGCGCTGGGCGGCCAGTGGGCGACGGAATGGGACGAGGAGCTGCGAGGGCGTGTGGGCTACGCCGATACGATCACGAGGGTGAAGATCGAGACGCTGAGGACGAGCACCGACGTCGAGCAGCGGCGCACGTTCCACCTGGTCTGCCGGATCCTGGACACGCTCAGGGGAGCGACGCCGGACGACGACCGCATCTCCGTGAGCGTCTCGGAGGGGGCTGGCGGTTTCGAGACCATCGCCCGCAACGAGCGCCGCGTGGTCGAGGGCGAGTACCTCCTGTTCATCAAGTGGTACGAGGAGGGCGAGGAGATACGGAGCCACTGGCACCTGTCGCCCGCGACCCGCCGACTGCAGGCCGACGTCGACCGGATGCTGGCCGAGGCCGCGAGCCGCACCGCTCGGCAGCGCCAGTAGTCAAGTCGGCCTCCGCACGAGCTCGAGACGCGTCGGGCCGGAACAGTCGAACAGGAAGGCGCGAAGGCACGAAGGGAAACCCTCGATCCGGCCTTCCTTCCTTCCCGCCTTCCTGTTCAACCTCCGGACGAACCCGGCTCGCGCCGGAGATGCCCGCGCCGCCAGCGACTACTCGACGCCGCTCCGGCTTCCCCGCGAGAACTGCAACCGGTGCAGCCGCGCATAGAGGGCGCCCTTGGCGAGCAGCTGCTCGTGGGTGCCCTCCTCGGCGATCCGGCCCCTGTGCATCACGACGATCCGGTCCGCGTGGCGGATGGTCGACAACCTGTGGGCGACGACCAGCGCCGTCCTGCCTTCCATCACGCGACCCACGGCCCCCTCCACGAGCGCCTCGGTCTCGCTGTCGACGCTCGCGGTGGCCTCGTCCAGGATGAGGATGTCCGGGTCTCGGTACAGAGCGCGCGCCAGCGACAGGAGCTGTCGCTCGCCGGCGGAGAAGTTCGCACCACGCTCGTCCACGCGGCCGTCGAGTCCGCCCGGCCGCGCGAGGATGCGGCCGAGCACCCCGACCTGCTCGAGCGCCCACCGGACTCGCTCGAGGTCCGCCGGCTGCCGCCCTGCCGCCACGTTCTCGGCGATGCTACCGGCGAACAGGAACACGTCCTGCTGAACCACCGCGAAGCGCCGGCGAAGCTCGGCGGGCTCCTGCGCGAGGATGTCGGCTCCGCCGACCTCGATCGTGCCGGCGCTGGCCTCGTAGAGGCGCTGGACCAGATTCAAGACCGTCGTCTTGCCCGAGCCGGTGGCGCCCACGATCGCGATCTTCTGGCCGCGCCCGACCCGGAAGCTCACGTCACGCAGGACCGGGTCACCGCGGCGGTAGGCGAACTCCACGTGGCTCAGGACGACCATCTCGCCCGTGGCGGTGGTCCCGCCCCGGCCATCCCGCTCCGAGGCCCGCTCCCCATGCGGCGCGTCGATCTCGCGGACGTCCAGGAGCTCGAAGATCCTCTCGAGCGAGGCCATCGCCGACTGCAGAACCGTGTACTTGTTCGACAGATCCCGCACCGGCATGAAGAACCTGCGAACGAGCTCTATGAAGGCGACCAGGAGTCCCGCCCCGACCGCGCCCGGTCCGTGCCCGCCGAGCAGACGCGCCGCGTAGAGGAGCATGCAGGCGACTCCGACGTCGCCCAGAGCGTCGACGAGCGCGTAGATCCCGACGTCGTAGCGGATGGCCCGCCTGTTCGCGTCGCGGTAGGCCCGGTTGATCTCGTCGAACTCGGTCTGGCAGCGGCGCTCCCGCGAGAAGGCCTGTACGACCGCGATGCCCTGCACCTGCTCGCCGAGCGTGGCGTTGATCTGCGCGATCTTCGCCCGGATCTCGCGGAACGCGACGCGCGCCTTGCGCCGGAAGACCTCGACCAGGCCGGCCAGGATGGGAAGGACCGCGAGGGTGACCAGCGCGAGCCGGACGTCGAGCAGGAACATCATCGTCAGGATCGCGACGAGCTGGAGCGCGTCCCCGATCGCCGTCAGCCCCATGGCGAAGGCCTCGTTCACGTTGTCGACGTCCCCGGTGACCCTCGTCAGCAGCCGCCCGACCGGAGTCCGGTCGAAGTACCCGATGGAGAGCCGCTGCACGTGCCGGAAGACCGCCGCGCGGAGGACCGAGGTCGCCCGCTGCCCGCCGAGCGACAGGAGGATGACGTGCCCGAAGCGGGCCACGAGCTCGAGCACGAGCGCGACCAGGAACAGGAGCGCGATCCGTCCGAGGGACTCGCCCCCGCCCCGCGCAAAGCCGCGCTCGACCGCGATCTTGAGGAGGTAGGGCTGCGCCACTCCCAGGCCGGCGATCGGCAGGAGCAAGAGGAGCGATGTGCCGAGGACGATCCACTGCCCGCGCAAGAAAGGCCAGAAACGTCCGATGATCCTGGTGTCCGCGGACCTCCCGAGCGCGTGCTCCTCGTGGAAGGCGCGCTCTGCGGCGGCGCCGCGCGAGCTCATGACCGCGCTCCGGCCCTGGCCGAGATCGAGTCCAGCTCCGCCTCGAGGGCCTGCCGCTCCGCGAAACCGGCGTAGATGCCGCCGAGCTTGGCGAGGTCGCCGGCCGTGCCGTGCTCCACGACTCGCCCCCCATCGAGCACGATCACGTCGTCCATGCGCTCCGCCGCGCTGCAGCGGTGCGTGATGAGGATCAGCGTCTTCGGTCGCGCTCGGCCGAGCTCCTCGATCGCGTCGAGGATGCGCCGCTCGGTCGCGGCGTCCACCGCGGACAGTGGATCGTCGAGCACCAGGATCTCCGGCTCCGTCACGAGCGCGCGAGCCAGCGCGATTCGCTGCTTCTGACCTCCCGAGAGCTGCACGCCCCGTTCGCCGACCACGGTGTCGTACCCATCGGGGAACGACCGGATCTCCGCGTCGATCTGCGCGGCGCGCGCGGCCAGGACGATCTTCTCGCTCGAGTCTGGCGCGTCGGGATCGACGAGGGCGAAGCCGATGTTCCTGGCGATGGTGGTGGAGAACAGGAAGGGATCCTGCGGGCAATAGCCGATCGTCGCGCGCAAGACCTCGACGGGAAGCTCCGCGATGTCGCGTCCTGCAAGCCGGATCGTGTCCTTCGGCGTGGGAAGGAGCCGCGGGAGCAGGTTCGCGAGCGTCGTCTTGCCACTGCCGGTCCGACCGACGATCGCGAGTCGGCCTCCCCGGGGCACGGTGAACGAGACGCCATCGAGGGCGCGGCCGCCGTCGTGAGAGAACGAGAGCGACTCGACGACGAGGTCGCCCCGGATGGGCTGAACGCTCCCCTGCCGCTCGAGATCCGGCGGCGGCACCTCGGGCGCCGAGTCGAGGATCTGATGGATCCGCTCCCAGGAGGCGCGCCCGCGCTGGTAGATCGACAGGACGTAGCCGAGCGCGGCGGCGGGCCACGTGAGCATCGCGATGTAGCCCTGCATGGCCACGAGGTCGCCGAGCGTGATCTCCTCGGCGGCGACCATCCGGCCCCCGTACCAGATCGTGACCAGTAGCCCCAGCCCGCCCACCATTCCCATCAAGGGGAAGAGGAACCCCCGCAGCGTCGCGAGGGCCATGTTCTTCGCCACGTACTCGCGGTTGAGCCTGTCGAAATCGGCGAGCTCGCGATCCTGCATGCCGTACGCACGGATCACTCGGATCCCGGTCAGGCTCTCCTGGACCCGATTCGTCATCAGCCCCAGGTGCTCCTGCACCGCCCGGCTCCTCGCGAACATCGAGCGGCCGAACGTCCGGATCGTGATCACGAAGACCGGCACGAAGACCAGCGCCACCAGCGTGAGCTCCGCCGATATGGCCAGCATCATCCCGAGCGCGAAGACCAGCACGAAGGCGGTGTTCACGAGGTTCAAGGTGGCGAACCCGAACAGGAGGCGGACATTCGCCAGGTCGTTGACCGCCCGGCTCATGATCTCGCCGGTCCCCAGACGTCGGAAGAAGCCGCCGCCCTGCTGGTGAAGCCGGGCGAGGATGCGCCGGCGCAAGTCGTATTCGACGAACCGTCCGACGTCGAAGAGCGTGACGCGGGCGAAGATCCGGACGACCGCCTGGCCGACCACGAGCCCCGCGAGGAGCAGCGCGGCCCGGCTCAGCGCCCGCGCGTCGCCGCGTCCCAGCGCCTCGAACGCGAGCTTGAGCGACCAGGGGATTCCAACCTGCAGGCCGACGGAGACGGCGCTCGCGAGACCGCCCGTGACGAGGGAGCGTCCGTGCGCCTGCAAGTTCGCGAACAGGGCGGCAGTGGTCGGGTCGGCGGGGCGCCGTCTCCCCCGCGAACGCATGCTCGTCGCCGCGGCCCCCGCCGGCCGCTCGGTCACGATCGACGGCCGGGCGCGGCGACCCCGACCGGAACGAGGTCCTGGACGTCGACCCGCGCGGCCAGCAGACCCAGGAGCACCTTCGCGACACCCTTGTCGACCTCCTGCACGGTGCCGACCTTGCCGGCAAACGGACCCGTCCCGATCCGCACCCGCACGCCCTTGTCGACCACGGGGGGCGCGGCCGGCGGCTTCGGCACCGAACGCTCCCCCGGGCCGCGGCTCGCTGCCGGCGGCACGGCTTGCCTCGTCTCGGCGCGCTCGGTCGTAGCTCCCCTCGGAGCCGGCACGGCGCGAGCTGGGGCCGTCTTCCGCGATGGCTCCACTGTCGCCTCCACCGCGGCGCGGGGCGGCCTCGGGGGCACCCACGAAGTCGCGCCCGTCGCGCGCGCCGCGCCGTGGCCCTTCTCCTTGGCGCGCTCGCGGGCAAGGTCACGCTCGGCCTGCAAGCGTTCCTCCCTCTCGCGCTCCTCGGACTCGAGGACCTCGTGGGCGACCTGCCGCTCGGCGACCTGCTGGGCCAGCGCTTGATCGATCGAGACGAAATCGTTCTGTCTAGACCAGGCCACGAACCGGTAGATTGGCCCGAGCCGCCTGAACGCCTCGGCGACGGCATCGCCGAGCGCGGGCCCGAGAACGATCGCCTCGTCCCTGGCGATGCGGACGGCCACGAAGAACCACTCGGAGCTCTCGTGCTCGGCCAGAACGGCCGGAATGCGCTCGGCATCGACCTCCGCCGCCGGAACCACTTGCTCGCCGGCTCCGAACGTGAACCCTTCGGGCAGCTCGGCCAGGAGCCGCAGCATCTGAGCCTTCCCGGCGGTGGTCGAGAGCTTGGAGCGCAGGTTCTTCGCGTCGACCCAGGCGTTCCGGTGGACCTCGAGCGCGAGCTCGAGCCCATGGACATCCAGCTTGACGCCGAGGAAGGCGTGCCTCGACAGCGGAGTCGGATCGAGGATCGTGGCGGCGAGCTTCCTGTCGCGGTCCACGATCGTCTCGAGGACCTTGCGCTCCTCCTCGTTGCGCCAGAGGAACAGCCACTGGCAGTCGACGCGCTTGCGGTTCCACAGGGAAGGATGCTCGTCCGACGCTCCGAGGGTCAGCTCGAGGCCCGAGCCCGCGAGATCCACCGCCAGCTCCTTGCCGAGGGCCAGCATCCGCTGCTTGACCTCGAGCCGTTGCCGGTTCCACATGTTCGACGACCACTTCTCTGCCGAGTAGGCATCGAAGTCGCCGGCGAGCAGACCCGTGAACGCTGAAGGCATGCGCGAGGCCGGAAATCTAGAGGCGGTCAGGCCCCCGGTCAAGGTGGCGTGCCGGAAACTGGCCGTGCCGGGCCTCGCGTGTGAGCATCCGGCCAGGGATGGACATCGACGCGGCGGTCACCTCGTACCTCACCACGCTGACCGTCGAGCGCGGCCTGGCGCGGGCCACCGTCGACTCGTACGGGCGCGACCTCGCCAAGTTCGCGCTTCTGATGGAGATGCGCGGTCATCGGGCGATCGCCGGTGTGGCGGGCGGTGACGTCGCGGCCTTCCTCGTCTCGCTCGCCGACGCCGGGCTGTGCCTGCGCTCGCAGGCCCGTCACCTCTCCGCGTTGCGCGGCTTCTTCAGGCACCTGGTCGAGGAGAGGGTCCTGGCGTCCGACCCCTGCGCCCGGATCGATCGACCTCGCACCCGGCGAAGGCTGCCCACCGTGCTCACCGTCACGGAGGTCCGCGCCCTCCTGGCCGCGCCCGACGAGCGAACCGCGAGGGGAATCCGCGAGGCCGCCATGATCCAGCTCATGTACGCCGCAGGCCTGCGCGTCTCCGAGCTCTGCAGCGTGCAGGTGGGGGACCTGAACCTCGAGTCCGGTTTCGTCTCGGTCCTCGGCAAGGGTGGAAAGCGTCGGGTCGTGCCATTCCACGATGTCGCGCGCGCCAGGCTGGAGCGGTACCTCGGCCAAGTCAGGCCCGGACTGGACCCCAACGGGTCCCGGCGCGCCCTGTTCCTCACGCACCGCCGCGGGCCCATGACGAGGCAGGGCTTCTGGAAGGCTCTTTCCCGCCTCGCCCTCTGTGCGGGAATAACGAAGTCGCTCACTCCGCACGGGCTGCGACACTCCTTCGCCACCCACCTCCTCGAAGGCGGAGCCGATCTGAGGGTCGTGCAGACGATGCTGGGCCACGCCGACATCTCGACGACCCAGATCTACACGCACCTGTCGGGCGAGCACCTGCGCAGGATGCACGAGCGCTTCCACCCGCGCGGGTAGGGGTGACTTGCACGGTCCCGGGTTTCGCGTGCCGTCGACGTCCCGTTGACGTTGACGTTGACCTTGACGGCGACGTGGACGTGGACCTGGACGCTCCCCGGTTGACGCAGGGCGGGTCGGGTCAACGTGGGTCGCCGACGTCCACGTCGTCGTCGCCGTCAAGGTCCACGACCACGCCTACGTCTACGTCTACGTCTGCCGAAAGCCGGGACCGTGCGGCGCACCCGCGCGGGTAGGGAGCCGTCGCGACCTCGCGCGATTCGTGCTAGTGGTGCGCCCTCGTGCCTCCGCTCCTGGCACCCGCGTTCGCGCTCCTCGCCGCCTTCGGCGCTCTCGGTGGCGATGCGCCGGCCGGGACCCTGACGGCGCTGGCGGTCGGCGCTCTCGCCCCCGACGTCGACCTCCTCCTGCTGCTCGTCGATCCGGCGCGCGCGCTCCGCCTTCACCGCGGTCCGACGCACACCGTCGTCGGTCTCGCAGTAGCTGCCGTGCTCGCCGGGCTGGCAGTCGCCGCGGCCGGCGGGCCGCCACCCGCGGTCGCGGTCCCCCTGGCGGCCGGAGGAACGCTGATCCACGCGTCGTTCGACGCGATCTCGACGCACGGGCTTGCGGCGCGGCTCTCGAGCCCGCGAGGGCGCAAGGCCCTGCCCCTGCTCGTCCCGCTCGACCCTTTGACGACCGTGATCGCGGTCGTGGCGGTCCTGGTCGCGATCGCCGTGCCCGGCACTGCACGCGTCCTGTCGCTCGCGGCGATCGGTCTCCTCACGTACCTGATCCTCGTCCGCGCCTGGGCGCGCAAGCGAGCATGGGCCGCGGCGCGAACCGGGCTGGCGACGCCGATCGAGGGGATCTTCCCGCGCCCCGAGAGCCCGATGCGCTGGACCGCCGTGACTCGCACCGCAGGAGGCATCAGCGCCTGGATCGTCGACCTCGGTCGACGACGTCTGACCGCGCTCGAGCCCTTGCCTGATGCCCGGGAGGAGACGCTCGCGGCGTCGCGAGTCGCTCGGGAATTCGTCCGCGTGTCGCCCTTCCCCGTGGTGCGGCGGAGACGTCGCGAGCGCGGAGAAGCAGCCGAGCTTCGCGACCTGCGCTTCGCGTACGAGTGGCCAGCCGCGCCGTTCGGCGCCGACGTCGACCTCGATGCCGACGGCGCGCTCCGTCGCGAGCGTGCCTACCTGTGATGACCGTGGTCGCGACCGCGAGCGTAGCGGCGCGTCTCAACCGTTCCCGTTGACGCCGCCGCCTGTGGGTCGCACGAGCCGCGCGTCAACGTCCGACCTCGCGGCGGCAACGACGCGGTCCCAGAAGCGACGCACGTCGGAGCGATCGGCAAGGACACCCAGCCCAGCCGCGTCTCTCTGGCTCCAGATCACTCTGAGCGGGATCGGCGGACCCGACCGTCCGTCGCGCAGCCTGACCACGACGACCTGCCCGACCATCGGCGCGGGCTTCGCGTGGAGCAGCGCACCGGTCTCGGAGATGTCTATCAACGTTCCCGATCGGACCGAGGTGTCCGCCGACAGGACGAACGCAATCGGGATCGAGACCGGATACCGCGAGCCTTCCCGCCCCTGCGCGGCGCCACGGCCGGTCGCGAACTGGTGGAGGAACTGGAAACGCGACGTCTCGGAAGCGTCGAACCGGACTCCGATCCCCGCCGGCGCCTTTGGGCCACGTGCCAGCCGACGCCAGAGCACGTTTCCGCGCATCACGATGCCGGGCTCGACGCCGTCGATTCGCACCAGCACCTGCACGCTCTCGCCGGCAGCGAGCGAGTGTTCTCCCGCGACGAATATTCCGCCTTCGTCGAGATCGTTGATCAGCGCCTCCGCGAGCTGCTCGCGGGACGCAAAAGATGCGGCAACGATCTTGGTCCGCTCGACGCTCACGCTGACCCCCAGGTTATCGAACATTCCTCCGCCTCCGCGCAATCACCCCCGGCGGTGATCGCGCACTTCCGTTGCTCTCCGAAAGTTACAGAATTTGTTTACGAACGCCCCGCAACCAGCCGAAGCGAAGGCCGCCGAATCACTCGGTCAAGGGCTCCTGATCGCAGTCGACGGTGGGCGCAAAATCCTCACCCTCGTTGTACAGCTCGTAGTTCGCGAGGAGCCTTGGAGCATTGAACTCCCCGCATTCGCTGCCCGGGGTCACGCATTCCACGTCGAGGCCGCCGAGCAGAAGGATCGAACCATCGGCCAGCGTGGTCGCCGTGTGACCGTAGCGGGGGAAGGCCAGTCGGCGTGGCCGGAACGACGCGGTGTCGCCTTCGACGACCACCACGCCGCCGATGGCACGGGCGGCGAACTTGAAGCCGGAAGAGTCCCCGCCCGAGCCTGGAGCGATGAAGTTGCCGCCCGCGAGGAAGACTCGACCGTCGGAGATCGTGGTCGCCGTCAGGTAAGCCACGTCATCGAACAGCACGGCGCAGTCGCCCGGGGCCTGCGCCTCCTCCGACTCGTAGCACTGGACGTCGCTGACCGTGGCCGTGTGGGTCGTGCGGTCGTAGGTGAGAAGGTAGATCGGCGGCGAGGCGAACTCCGAGACGTGCACGGTGCCGATATCGTTGACGCGATATCCGCCGGCGACCACGATCCGGTAGACCTGTCCCTGAGCGGAGGCCACGGCCGCCGCGTGGAAGGCCGGCGACGTGAGCTCCATCTCGGGCGGCGCCGTGATCTCCACGACGCCGGAGGCTCCCGAACGCGTGTGGAACTCGCCGATCTCGGCGTCGACGTCGTTCTGGGCGTCGGCCCCCGAGCCCACGTTGCCGCCCCAGATCAAGACCTCGTCCGGACCGATCGGAACCGCCGTCGCCCCCACGCGCCCGATCGCGAGAGCCGACGGATCGCCGGTGACCGCGCCGTCCGGTCCGATCAGCGTCAGGGCCGCTGGAAGGCATTGCGGCGTGAGGCACAGGCGGTTCTGTCCCCAGGGACCGGCGCCGCCGGCGAGACCCCCGCCGAAGAGGAAGCCGCCCGTTGCCCCGCCCGGCGCTTCCTCGGCACCGACTCGATCGGGCAAGGCCGTCGCGACCATGAAGCTCCCGGTCGGAGCGCCCTCGATCTTCTGGATCGTCGCGGTGGGAGGCGAGGTGCTGGAATCGTAGACTACGTCGACCGCGGGCGCCGCCTCGGCCTCGGCGGTTCCGACGACGAGCATCTGTAGAGGCGTATCTCCTCTGGTGCGGGACACGAACGCCACCTTGTCGACCCCGATCGAATGAATACCACCGACGACACGGACGACGTGCCGCCCATCGCGCTCGCCCACGTAGAACGCGCGGTGAAATGCCCGGCTCAGCTCCTCCGGCGACTCCTCGGCGACCTGGTTGACCACCGTGACCGCCCCGAACTCCCCCGTTCGTGGATGAAACACCTCGATCGCCGGCTCGAGAGAGTTGCCGTCGCCTCCGAGCTCGATCGATTGACCGCCGAGCCCGCCGATCACGAGCACGTCGTCGTCGGGCAACAGCGTCGCCGTGTGAAACGCCCGAGGGTGCTCGAGGTGGAGCCCCGTGTCCGAGTCGGACGGCGCGTCGCCCGGCTCTCCGCACGCCGTCCCCGCGAGCACGGGCGCGAGCGTCATGAGGAGATCCGGGCGCTCTCGCAGCGAGGCTCCGCGCCACTGGCCGCTCGCGATGAGGACGTCGTCCGCCTCCGGGTCATCGGGCGACTCGTACAGCCCGACCCACAGGTGCAGGTCCGACCGGCTCGCGTCCGTGGTGGGAAGCAGGAGCGCCTGCCGGTCCTTGAGGTCGACCGGAAAGCTCTCCGCGGCCTCCGGCAGGGCGTTCTCGCAAGGCGATCCCTCGGCGCAGATCTGCAGGCGGACCTGCAGACAGGCCCCCCCGGAGGTCCCGCTCTTGCAACCCCACCCCTCGAAGTCCGGTGGGGCGCTCGCACCGTCGTTCGTCTCGTACATGAGACGCAGCTCGAGATCGAGATCCTCGCCCCCGGAGCAAGCTACGAGAAGGACCAAGAGCCCGAGTCCGAAGGAACGCAAGGCAAGCGCGATTGTACGCGGCATCGGCGTCACGGGCCAATAGCCCGGCGCCGTGGGCCCCCAGAATCCAATCGCCATAGCGACGACCCGAAGAGAAGATGGCGCACCGCCCGCGTCACCAGCCGTGCCTTGCGCCACGCACCGAGCCGCTCTCCACGGTACCAGAGGACCCCCGCCTCCAGCGCCGTCGGGTCCGACACGAGGAACGAGGCCCAGCGGACGGCTCTCGTCCCGTAGACGTGTGGGGCCAGGAGCGCCGCCTGCCCGAGGTGGCGCCCCACCGTGGCCCTGCGGACCCGGCGGAGGTACTGCGCGAACGCCAGATCGCCCCTCGCGAAACCGTCCGCCACCGTTCGCGCGGCGATCACACCGAACGCCAGCGCGTGGGCGATGCCTTCGCCCGTGATCGGATCGACGCCCGCGGCCTCGCCCGCGAGGAGAACGCCCGGCCGTGCGATCTCGGCCGCGCCAGCCCAGCCGCGCTCGGCGAAGGCCTTGAGCCGCAGCCGGTCCAGGTCCCAGCCGCGGTGCGCCAGAAACGACCGGAGCACCTCCTTGAGCGCCGGCGCGGGGCGCACGGCAGGTGGCCTCGAGTTCAGGTGGTAGATGCCGCGCGAGTAGGCTGGCTCGCCATCGATCACCGTCGGGAAGTCCCAGTAGTAGCCCTCGACGCCGGCGGCAACGCAGGTGAGGTCGAACGTCATGAGTCCATCGGGCTCCTCACCTGCCCCGGGCGGAGTCTCGAGGACGTAGAGGTGGGCCTTGCGGCGCGGCTCGCGAAATCCAGCAAGCCTGCGAACGGCGCTGCCGGCGCCATCTGCGGCGACCACGACCCGGGCGCGAAGGGACGATCGCGTGGTCTCGATCCGGAAGAGCTCCCCCTCCCTCGCCAGGCCGATCACCCGCTCCTCCTCCCGCATCTCGGCCACGGCCGAGCGCGCCGAGCGAGCGAGGGCGGCGTCGAGCTCGTGCCGGCGGAGCACGACGCCCAGGCCCCTCTGCCGCGCGGCAGCGACCCGATCGCCATAACGCACTCGCACGCCCTCGATCGGGACGTGAGGGACCGTGACGCCCACGCCCAGGTCCTCGAGGAGGCGCACGCCCCAGGCCGACACGGCGCCGGCGCAATACTTCTCGCGGGGGTGCCGCGCCTTCTCGATGATGACGGTGCGGGCCGCGATCCCGGGCGCCTCCTGCGCGAGCGCGAGCGCGCAGGCCGAACCGGCGGGTCCCGCGCCCACTATCGCGACGTCGAAGACCACGGACGAGAGGCTACGTCAGCGCCCCGAGGCCGGGGTGAACGAGATCGGGTAAGTCACGTTGACGCACCCTCCCGCCGGGGCGGGGAGGCGCCAGCCGGAGACGGCCTGACGCACGCACTGGGCGACCTCGGGGTCCCTCACGGAATCGGCGTTGATCCGCGCGCCTTGCACCTGCCCGCCCGGGCCGATGGTCAGGCCTATCTCCATGCGGCCCTGAAGCAGGTTGTTCATCTTCAGCCTGCGCTCGTAGCACCGGCGGAGGGCGCCCGAGTTCGACTGGGCGTAGCGACGCACCGCGGCCGTGTCGACGGTTCCGTTGCACGCCCGTCCACCGGTCTTCCTGACCGTCTTGGTGGGCTCCCCGGCATCGGGCTCCTCGGGGAGCGGAGCGGGGAGCTCGGGCAAGGGAGGCGGGGGCGCCGTCACGAGGGAGTTGTTCGTGACGACGGCGGGATCATCCGGCGGGGGCGGCGGTGGAGCCGGGGGCTCGCGCGTCACCAGGTACGCCACCACGGCACCGCCCACGAGGAGCAGGAGCAGGAGCAGGACCAACGTCGAGCTGCTTTTTTGCGCCAAGGTGACCTCTGTCAGGCTCGCGGGTCTGGCGGCTCCATTGCCGCGTGAGCAGCCCACAGGATTGGTCGCGTGGGAACCTGGACCGTGACGGCGAGTATAGTGTTGGCGTCCAGCGTAGCAACAAAAACAAGGTCCCGTCTCAGAGCTCTCCGCTTCCTGCCAGGTGCACGTCGATGGTCGCCATGAGCTGTGCGGCGCCCTGTGGGATCGGTGCGCCCGGCCCGACGTCGACCGTCGTCTCTGCGAAGACCCGGAAGACGGTCGAGGTCCGGACGAAGTAGTCTGCCAGCGCCCGCTGCCCCTCGGAGTCGAGCTCGACCCTGCCCGACGGCGCGGCTCCTGCCGGCAGGCGCGGAATGACCCCGAGTCGCAGGACGGTGGCGTCGTCCAGCGAGGCCGCCGTCTGCGGCCCCCAGAACAGGGTCACCTCCGGAAGCTCGACGTTGAGCGTGTTCTGGCTGACCCGATACTGCACGCCCTGGACCTCCGCTTCCGAGATCCGAGCGCCGAGCGACTGGAGATCCCCGTATGCCGCGAGATCGACCACCGGAAGGTCGAGGGCGAAGGAGTACGGCTCCGGATCGCAGGCGCCCTCGAGGCAGCCGATCACGAGCGAAGACTGGGAGCCCTCGACGGGACAGACCGAGCCGTTGCACGGGATGGTGGCAATCGAGCCATTGCCGTCGGCGAGCTCCGCCGGGACGACCAGATCGTCGGTGGAGACCTCGTACTCGAGGGGCCCGACCGGGAAGTCGAGCGTCACGGGAACGGCACACCCTTGCACCAGGCCGGCGGCCCAGCAGAACACCCAAGGCTTCAAGTGAACCTCACGACATCAAGAGCACTGCAGCTTACGACGAAAGCGGTCCCGTGTCGAAAAACGCCGGCTCGTACTAGGGCACCAGCTCGGCGGCGGCGTCGTACGGATCGGTCCGCCGCTCCACGATCCGGTCGACCAGCTCCGGCAGGCACCCGGCGACGAGGTCCTGCGCCCTCTCGGTGAGCCGCTCACGCACTGCCGAGAGGAGCTCCTCCTCGGCTCGCCGGCGCAGGCGCGCCTGTCCGTCCTGTGTCCCGGCAAGGTGGAGGCGATGGCTCTCCACGGCCTCGAGCAGCTCGCCGATTCCCTCGCCGCCCGACGCCACGGTCCTGAGCACGGGCGGCGACCAGCCGGCGGTCGAGCCGGGGCCACGTTCGGGTACGGGCTCCTTGTGCGCATGCGCCAGGGAGTGCGATCCGGCGAACGCCGGCTCGCTCCGCAGCGAGAGCATCGCATCGAGATCCCGCGCGGTCGCATCCGCTCCGTCGCGGTCGGCCTTGTTCACCACGAAGAGGTCCGCGATCTCGAGGATCCCGGCCTTGATGGCCTGGACTTCGTCTCCCAGGCCGGGGGCGACGACGAGCACGGTCGTGTGCACGGCACGCGTGATCTCCACCTCGTCCTGGCCGACGCCGACGGTCTCGATCAGGATCACGTCGAACCCGGCAGCGTCGAGGACCCGCGCGACGTCGGTCGCCGAGCGACTCAGCCCACCCAGATGTCCGCGGGTCGCGAGCGACCGGATGAACACGCCATCGTCGAGAGCGTGCCGCTGCATCCGAATCCGGTCACCCAGGATGGCGCCTCCGGTGAGCGGGCTACTGGGGTCGACTGCGACCACGCCGACTCGCTTGCCCCGGGACCGATAGGCCTCGATCAGCCGATCGACGAGGGTGCTCTTGCCGACCCCGGGGTTTCCGGTGACCCCGATGATCTGGGCGCGGCCCGTGTGCGGGAGAAGCTCCCTGAGCTCCTCCCGGAAACCGGGCGCCCGGTCGTCCGCCCTGCGAATCATCCGGGCGATCGCCCGAGCATCGCCCTGGACTACCTCCGTGGTCAGCTTCGACATGCGTTTCACGCCTCGCCGGATTCGTACCATACGCGGGCGGCGTTTCTGGTAGCCTATGAATCCGCTGGCGCCTGGCGCCGTCCAAGCGCCTTCACGAGGGCGGACGTCCCAGGCGGCTTCAGCCCCCAGGAGGCTTTCATGCTCCGAGACAGCTCACGCGCTCTTCTCTTCTCGGTCGCTGCCGCGGCCCTCGCCGCCCTTCCGGGCGCCGCCGAGGCGCAGTACGGCACGGCCTACCTGACCCGCCGGCTGGGCGAGCTTCACGCACAGTACGCCGTCGGGATGAACGCCTGGGGCCCGACGCAGACCGGTTCGCTCCGGCGGGGGGCCCGTCGCTCGTTCGACTTCGTGCTGCCCTCGGGAGCCTGCTACAAGTTCATCGCCGTCGGCGACGGCGACGTCGTCGACCTCGACCTGCACGTGCGCCGCGGCAACCAGGAGGTGGCCCGCGATACCGCCACCGACAACTTCCCGGTCGCGTCGCATTGCACGACGGACGAGGCGAGGGTCGGCGTCGAGATCCACGTGGTCAACGGCCGGGGAGAGTTCGCCTTCGCGGTCTACCAGGGGCCCGCCGGCTCGCTCCCGTTGACCCAGGTCTCGAACCCCGTTCAGGCTCCCGCGCCGCGGGCGCCGGGCGTCGTGCCTGCACCTCAGGTGCCCGCGCCCGCACCCGCGCAGCCACAGAGGCCCACGGATCCCCTGGGGCAGCGGCTCTACGAGCTCAGCCAGACCTTCGCTCCTGGATCCGTCCTCTTCGGGCAGTGGCACCGCGGTGCGCTCAGTCGCGGCGACGAGCAGGACTTCTTCTGGAATCTTCAACCCGGGCACTGCTACACCGTCATCGCGGTCGGCTCGCCCAGTGCGACCGACCTCGACATCTACCTCTTCGACCCGAACAGGCGGCGCGTCACGAGCGACCGCGAGCGGAACAACTTCCCGCACCTGACTCACTGCTCGAGCCTCCCCGGCCCGTATCGGGTTCACGTCAAGATGTACCGGGGAGAGGGGCCGTACGCCGTGGGAGTCTTCGATCAGACCGCAGGCGCCGCGCCCGCACAGGCGCCAATCCCGCGTCCGCTGCCGGTGGCGCCGGCTCCGGCCCCCGCGCCGGCGGCCGACCCGCTCGCGCAACGCCTCGCAGAGCTGGCGCCGACGTTCGCCCCGGGCCAGGCGGCCGTGTCACCCGTGCTTCGCGGCGCGCTGGACACCCACGGGCGGCAGGATTTTCCTGTCAACCTGCAGGCTGGCCACTGCTACACGGTGATCGCGGTCGGCGCGCCGTCCGCCTCGGACCTCGACCTGTACCTCTTCGACCCGAACAACTCCCGGAAGACCAGCGACCGCGAGCGCAACAACATGCCGCACATCACCCACTGCGCGGGGCTGCCGGGCCCGTACCGCGTTCGCGTCCAGATGTACCGCGGCTCCGGCCCCTTCGTGATGCAGGTCTTCGGACAGTAGCTCCCTCCTTTTGTGCTAAACCAGGCGGCTCCCCATGCCGCACGATCCCAGACTCATCCGCAACTTCGCGATCATCGCGCACATCGACCACGGCAAGAGCACGCTCGCCGATCGGATCCTGGAGCTGACCGGCGCGTTGACCGCGCGCGAGCAGCGCGACCAGTTCCTCGACAAGATGGACATCGAGCGGGAGCGCGGGATCACCATCAAGGCTCAGACGGTCCGCCTCCGCCATCGGGCCAAGGGCGGGATCGAGTACCAGCTCAACCTGATCGACACGCCCGGGCACGTGGACTTCAGCTACGAGGTGTCGCGCTCCCTCGCGGCTTGCGAGGGGGCGCTCCTGGTCGTCGACTCGACCCAGGGAGTCGAGGCGCAGACTCTGGCCAACGTCTACCTGGCGCTCGAGGGGAACCTGGAGATCATCCCGGTCTTGAACAAGATCGACCTCGCGTCGAGTGACGTCCCCGGCTCGATTCGCCAGATCGAGGAGGTGATCGGGCTCGACTGCAAGGATGCGATCGCCTGTTCGGCCAAGGACGGAACGGGCGTTCCAGAAGTCCTCGAGGCGATCGTCCAGAAGGTCCCGCCGCCCCGCGGCGACCCGGCCGCTCCGCTCAGGGCGCTCGTGTTCGACTCCTGGTACGACGCGTATCGCGGGGCCGTGATCATGGTTCGGGTGGTCGACGGCGCTGTCCGCAAGGGCCAGCGCGTGATGCTGATGGCGACCCGCAACGAGGTCGAGGTGGTCGAGCTCGGCGTCTTCGACCCGCATCCACGTGAGCTCGACGAGATCGGGCCCGGCGAGGTCGGCTTCGTCGTCGCGAACATCAAGAGCGTCCACGAGACCAAGATCGGCGACACCCTGACCGAGGCCCGCCAGCGTGCCCAGGCGCCCCTGCCCGGTTTCAAGGAGGTCAAGCCGATGGTCTTCGCCGGGGTGTTCCCCACGGACTCGGCCGACTACGGCGAGCTCAGGGACGCCCTCGAGAAGCTCCGGCTCAACGACAGCGCCTTCGTCTTCGAGCCCGACACGTCCCAGGCACTCGGGTTCGGGTTCCGCTGCGGGTTTCTGGGGCTGCTTCACATGGAGATCGTGCAGGAGCGCCTCGAGCGCGAGTACGACCTCGATCTGGTGACGACGGCACCCTCCGTCGTGTACCAGGTGCACACGACCGACGGGCAGACCGTCACGGTGGAGAACCCGGCGAAGCTTCCGCCCCCGGTCAAGCTCGAATCGATCGACGAGCCGTACCTGCGGCTCTCGATCCACGTTCCCTCCGACATGGTGGGCCCCGTCCTTCGCCTCTGCGAGGAGCGCCGGGGGACGCAGAAGGGGATCCAGTACGCCTCGAAGGAGCGGGTGATCGTGACGTACGAGCTCCCGATGGCGGAGGTCCTCTTCGACTTCCACGACCGGCTCAAGGGGATCTCTCGTGGCTACGCGTCGATGGACTACGAGCCGATCGGCTACAGGCCGGGGGATCTCGTCAAGCTCGACATGCTCGTCAACGGAGACCCGCTGGACGCCCTGAGCGTGATCGTCCATCGGGCCAGGGCGATGCAGAAGGGATCCGACCTGGCGCGCAAGCTGAAGGAGATCATCCCGCGCCAGCAGTACGAGGTCGCGATCCAGGCTGCGCTGGGCTCGAAGGTGATCGCCCGGACGACGGTCAAGGCCGTGCGCAAGGACGTGACCGCCAAGTGCTACGGTGGCGACATCTCACGCAAGCGGAAGCTCCTCGAGAAGCAGAAGGAGGGGAAGAAGCGCATGAAGCAGGTCGGCGCCGTCGAGATCCCGCAGGAGGCCTTCCTGGCGATTCTCAAGACGGACTGAAATGCCGCGGCCCCGGCGGCCGTAGGTCGACGGGGGAAGCCGAGCGATTGGTCGGTGAATTGCCCGCAGGGGAAACCACCGGTACACTGAGAAAAAAACATGTCTCAGGGATCCGAAGACCGCCGCCGACGCGATGGTCCGGTCGCGGCCGGGCCAGGGCCAGACTCGCTGTCCCGTCGTCTGTGGTCACTCTTCTGGTTCGTCGGCGTGCCCGCGATCGTCGCCGTCCTGTTCGTGATCGTCGCGGAGGACGTCGGCTGGATCGACGGCGTCGCGCCGTGGCATTTCCTGATGGCGTTCGCGGCGCTCGAGATCATCGCGCTCGGCTTCCGCGATCGGCTCCCGAACCGGGGGTTGTCGGACCGCGTGCTGCGCCACCGGTCCAACATGCGCAAGATCCGCCGTGAGGCCCGCCACCTCATGAAGGAGACGAGGAGGCTTCTGCGCAAGCACGCCCATCGGCTCGAGGAGGAGGTCCGCACGGAGATGGAGTCGGAGCTCGAGGAGCTCCGGAGCGCGATCAAGGGCGGCAAGGACGAGGGCGTGGTCAAGACGTTCCGCCGCCTCGATCTCAAGGTCGAGGAGCACCTCGCCTTCGCTCGCAAGAGCACGATGCGCGAGTATGCCGAGTCGATCGGGGTCGCGGTGCTCGTGGCGCTCTTCCTCAGGGCCTTCGTGGTGGAGGCGTTCAAGATCCCGTCCGGCTCGATGATCCCGACCCTCGAGGTCGGCGATCACATCTTCGTCAACAAGTACGTCTTCGGCCTGCAGGTCCCCTGGACCACGGTGAAGTTCTTCGAGCACGTCCGCGAGCCCCGGCGCGGCGAGGTGATCGTCTTTCGCTATCCGCGCGACATCTCCAAGGACTTCATCAAGCGGATCGTCGGCGTCGAGGGCGACAAGATCGAGATGCGACGGACGCAGCTCTACCTCAACGACCGCCCGGTGCCGCGGTGCTACGTCGGGGAGTACGAGTATCGCGACCAGAACTCGTTCACGCACCAGATAGAGACCAAGGACAGCGACCTGTACGTGGAGTTCACGGGCAGCGTGCCGCACCTGACGATCTACGATCGTGAGAACTATCGCCGTGATTATGGCCCCTGGAGGGTCAAGCGGGGCGAGGTCTTCGTCATGGGCGACAACCGCGACAACTCGCACGACAGTCGCTACTGGCAGGGGGTCCCTCTCTCGTACATCAAGGGCCGGGCGCTCTTCATCTGGTGGTCCAACGGCAGCCCCGGCGGCATGCGCCTCGAGCGAATCGGGCGCTGGATCATGGGCAATCCCCACGCGGCCCGCGAGGTCGAGCGCGGCGTCGAGCGCTGCGTCGAGGCCGGCGTGCGCGGCGCCCGGCGCGGCACCGCGGAGGCCGAACGTTCGCGGGGTCCGGCGGAGTGAAGCACGGTGCCCCATGAGCGGCGGCGGGTTTCCGCAGCCGTTCGGGAAGTTCGTGCTCACGTCTCTGCTCGCCCGCGGTGGCATGTCACACGTCTTCCTCGCGAAGGCGGAGGGCGTGTACGGGTTTCGAAGGCTCGTGGTGGTCAAGCGGATGCTGCCCGCCCTGTCGGAGGATCCTAGTTTCGTCGAGAGGTTCTTGGGCGAGGCCCGCCTCGGCTCGGTCCTGCAGCACCGGAACATCGCGCAGGTGTTCGACTCTGGCCAGGTCGACGGGCACCTCTTCCTGGCGATGGAGTTCGTCGACGGGCTCGACCTCGGTGTGATGCGGGCCAGGCTGCGCCACGATGGCGCGAGGCTGCCCTTGCCGCTCGCGCTCTACGTCGTTCGGGAGCTCTGCCGCGGCCTCGACTATGCCCACCGGCAGCGGGATGCCGGCGGCATGCCCCTCGGCATCGTCCACCGCGACGTCTCGCCGTCCAACGTCCTCATCTCGCGCGATGGCGCGGTCAAGCTGTGCGACTTCGGAGTCGCGATCGCGCTCTGCGACGCGCCGACGATCGCGACTTCGGCGGCAGGCAAGTTCTCGCACCTCTCCCCGGAACAGGCCCTGGGCGAGCCCGTCGACTGGCGCAGCGACGTCTTCTCCGCGGGGATCATCCTGTGGGAGCTCCTCTCGTCCCGCCGCCTGTACCGCGCCGAGACGGAGATGGGGACCCTCGAGCTCGCGAAGAAGGCCGATGTGCCACGGCTCGAGCTCGTCGGCGTGCCCGGCACGGAGCGGCTGCAGCCCATCCTGCGAAAGGCTCTGTCGGCCGACCCATCCGCCCGCCACCAGACGGCCCGCGACCTCAGGGCGGCGCTCGACGGATACGCGAAGGAGCACGACCTGGACGCCGTCGCCGAGGATCTGGCCGCCTTCCTCGAGCGGGCTTGCCCCGCGGAGCTTCGCCGACGCGGCCTGCGCCGCGACGGGCTGGCGACCGACCCGTCCGAGAGCACGCCCGCCACTCCGACCTCTCCCGACGTCCCGCAAATCGGGCGGGACCGGGCGCAGGCCGCCCAGGGCCCGAGCGAAGCCGAGGCCCCGGCGCCTGGGCGCGCAATACCGAAGCGGCCGCCGTCTCGCGCGTTCGTTCCGGAGAAGCCACTCGAGACCGTGACGGTACCGGACGAGTTCCCTGAGGTCGTCCATTCCCCGGTCGTCGAGCAGGAGCTGATCGTGTCGAAACCGGTCCGGCTCGAACGACCGGAGATCCAGGGCCGGCCGGCCCCGCCGCCTCCCCTTCCCGCGCCGCGCCGGACGGCTGCGAGCGACGACAAGCTGATCGAGCACCTGGAGGCGCAGGCGCTGCTCGGTCGGGCCGGTGTCGACCAGGCGCTCGCGGCGGCAGAGCGCGACCGCTCGAGCCTCGCCCGCGCCCTTCTCGGCGAACATCTGCTCGGCGAATCCGAGCTGTGCCACGCCCTGTCGTCCGTCCACGGAGTCCCGACGGTCGACCTCGCCTCGTGGACCCTGCCCGGCTCGCTCGCGAGCCTCGTACCGCTCAGCCTCGCCCAGGCGAAGACGATTGTCCCGTTCCGCCAGGAGAAAGCGCACGGACGCTCCGTCCTGTGCGTGGCGATGTCCGAGCCCGACGCCAGGGCAGCGCTCGTCGAGATCGAGGCCCACTCGGGCGTCCGCTGCAAGGCCTTCTTCGCGAGGCCTTCCGCCATCACGGCGGCGATAGACAGGCTGTACCTGGGCATGGAGCGCCCGGTACCCGTCCTCTATCCGAAGGGGCTGCCGGAGCCGCGCTAGGCTCCCAGATACTCGCCCCGGAAGTCGACGTAGAGCCGCGCGGCCTCGGCGAGCCCGGCCACCTCTTCATCCGTCAGGGAGCGGACCACACGCGCCGGGCGGCCCAGTACGAGCGAGCGCGGCGGGACCTTGGTCCCGATCGTGACGAGCGACCCGGCGCCCACGAGGACGTCGGAGGCAACCTCCGCGTCGTCCAGGATCACGGAGCCGATTCCGACGAGGACCCGGTCGCCGATCGCGCAGCCGTGCAGGACGGCGCCGTGGCCGACCGTGCAGTCGTCGCCCACGATCGTGGCGCTCCGGTCGTGGGTGACGTGGACGACGCAGTTGTCCTGGATGTTCGTGCCGGCGCCGATGCGGATGTGGAACACGTCGCCGCGCACGACCGCGCCGAACCAGATGCTGGAGCGCGGCCCAATGACCACGTCCCCGATGACCGAGGCGGTCGGCGCCAAGTACGCGCTCGGGTCGATGGACGGCGTCTTACCGCGAAACGGCAGGATGGTCGGTGCCACGCGATCTTCCTTTCGAGAGTTTGGCGCCCATGAAAACCGCCAGGCCGGCTCCCGTCGCGTCGGCGAGCCAGTCGTACCCCGAGCAGTACCGCCCGGGCACGAACGCCTGGTGCAGCTCGTCAGTGGCGCCGTAGGCGGCCGCCACGATCCATGCGACGAGCGCCAGGGCACGAGGTGACCAAGTCGAGGACCGCCTGAGCGCGAACAGGAGGAGCAGCGCGAGGATGGCGTATTCGACGAAGTGGATCCCCTTGTCGGAGTTGCGCGGCAGTGCAACGCCCGGAAAGCGTAAGGACGACATGACGAAGATGAGCGCCATGTAGGAAACGGCCGGGATCCAGGCCGCCACTCTGCGGACAGGAAGGCTCAAAGGTCGATGTCGATGTAGAGGAAGCGGTGGTCCGAGGCTCGGCATGCGAGGTCGAAGTCCTCGCGCTCGGTCCGGAAGTCGGGGAAGAAGAGGCCGGTCTCGGTCGGTGGACCGATGCTCGCCGACGCGAGGACGTAGTCGAGCTGCATCTGGAACCTCACGGTCGGGTCCTCGACCGTCGCACCGTCGTCGTTGCCGCAGCCTCCGAGGAACGTGTTGTACTCGCCGTTCTGACCTCGCGTGCCGGCGCCGGTGGGGAACACCGCGACGAGCGATGGATGGTCGAGCACCTGCGCCACGGCCCCGTCGAGGCCGTCGCCGTCGTCGGGATCCCCGTTCAGGTCACCGCTCACGACGAACCTCGCACCGTCCGGCAGGGGCTCGACACCTGGCAGCTCTCCGTCGAGGAAGAGCGCCAGCGCCCGCAGCTCGTCGTAGTTCCGGTACGGGTTGATCGGATCGAACGCCGCAGGCGAGGCGGTCGGGTGCAGGAGCACGAGCCAGAGCACCTCGGGACCCAGGTCGATCGGGACGACGTTGAGCGCCTTCTCGAAGAGCGGGAAGCCCTCGGGCACCTCCATCCCGTTCTCGTCCCGCATCTGCTGGATTCGATTCTCGGGCAGGTCCTCCCACGCGAAGTCGTGGACCACGCGGACCTGGTCGGTGAGGATCGGATAACGCGACAGCACCGCGGTGTTGAACCGGCCCGGCCACTCGCCCCAGCCGCGGAGCTCCCACGACCACTCCCCGTAGTCCTCTCCCTCCCAGTAGTAGCCGGAGTTCCCGACGGTCGTCAGCGTGTAGGGATAGTCGACCTCGGGCGCCGCGGCATGTATGCGTTCGGCGATGCGCAGGGCGTTCTCCGCGCCGCCGTCGAAGCCGCCCGGCCCGGTCCGGTCGTCCGCGCCGGGCATGCCCAGGACGGGCAGGTCCTCGATGTCGTACTGGATCTCGTTGAGGTCGACTATGTCGGCGGCGAAGCGGCCCAGGACCTCGGCCGCGGCGGTCACCTGCTCGTCGTCGTCGTCCAGGATCTTGTCGGTCGAGGCCTCCTTGATGTTCAGGTGACCGATCCGGATGTGGATCGGGTCCGCATCGCCGTCGCCATCGGCGTCGGCATCGCCGTCGGAGTCGCCGTCGGCGTCGGAATCCGTGTCCGAGTCAGCGTCGGAGTCGCCGTCGGGCGAATCGTCGTCGTCGGACCTCGAATTCCCGCAGCCGGACGCCAGGAGGACAATCGCGAGCAGAACGCTGAACTTCATCGCGGCGCGCCATACCTCCGTGGCCACGCGCAGTCAATAGCCCGTAGCGTTCACATCTTGTACTTCGGGAACTCGTCGTCGGAGATCGTCTCGAGGTCGGCCGCGGCGGTGGGCCAATCGGCCGTGCTCGGGAAAAGACCCATCGTGAGAGGCGACCCGTCCTCGAGCAGCGACTCGTCAGCCCGGATTGGCGCGCCGGATCGGAGCGCGATCGCGACGGCGTCGACGACCCGCGCGGGCAACGCCACCTCGGACTTGCAAGACGCACCCGAGCCCCGAACCACGACGATCGCCGCCGGGTTCCGGTCGACGCCGGGATCGAAGTCGACGCGCACGATCTCGCCGGAGAAGGCGCGCACCGCCGCCAGCGCGAAGTCGTGCGCCGTCGGGCGCGTCAGGGGGATCTTCTCCAGCACGGAGACGAGCGCCACGGCCTCCATCTGGCCGATCCGGACGACCAGCTTGCGGCCCCCGCCCAGCTCCTGCAGCACCAGGACCGGCGAGTTCACGAAGGGATCCACGGCGACCTGCGAGACCTCCAGTTCCACGTGCATCCGCCGCTCCCCTTTTCCCCTCAGGCCTGCGCCGCGAGGCGTCCCTCGAAGGCATGCGCCGTGACGCGCATCAGCTCCACCGGCACGAAGGCCCCCACGGCGCATTCGCGCGAGTCCCCGGCGCGGTCCGGAGGAGGATGGAAGTTCACTGCATCGTTGCGTCTCGTACGACCCGTGAGTTGTGTCCCGCCGAGCTTGCTCGGCCCGGTGATCAGCACCTCGTGAACCTCGCCGAGGCGATCCTGACGCTTGCGCGCCGCGATCCCGTCCACCGTCGCCATCAGCAGCGCGAGGCGTCTGTCCTTCTCGGCTTCCGGCACGTCGTCCTCGAGATCGAGCGCAGCGGTGCCCGGCCGGCGCGAGAACTTGAACGAGAAGGCACCATCGAAGCGCACCTCCTCGACCAGGCTCAGGGTCGCCTCGAAGTCCTCGGGCATCTCGCCGGGGAAGCCTACGATGAAGTCCGTCGTCAAGCCGAGCCCCGGGCAAGCGTCGCGCAGCAGCCTCACGCGATCGAGGTACTCCGCGCGGGTGTGTCGCCTGAGCATGCGCCTGAGCACGCGGTCCGAGCCGCTCTGCACCGGCAGGTGGACGTGCTCGCAGAGCGAGGGCAGCTCCGCGTGCGCGCGGGCGACCGCCGGGTCGACGTGCCGCGGATGAGGGCTCGTGTAGCGCAGGCGACGAAGGCCCTCCACCCGATCGAGGCGCGCGAGCAGCTCGGCGAACGTGCAGCCGCCATCGTAGCTGTTCACGGTTTGCCCGAGCAGCACCACCTCGCTCACGCCGCCGGCGCACAGGCGGGCGACCTCGTTCTTCACGTCGGCCGCGGCGCGATAGCGCTCGGGACCGCGGACGTGCGGAACGATGCAGAAGGTGCACCGCTCGTCGCAGCCCTTCATGATCGTGACGAAGGCGCTCGGGCTCGCCTCGCCCTTGGCCCGGTCTATTGGAAGGAAGAACGGATCGTCCGTGTCGAGCTCGGTCCTGGCGATGGGTGGGAAGCCGTGCTGGATACGAAGGACGAGGTCGGGCAGCGCCGGTATGTCGTCCGGCCCGAAGACCACGTCCAGGTGCGGCACCCTCCTCAGGAGCCTATGACCTTGCTGCTGGCCCACGCAGCCGCCGACCGCGATGATGAGGTCGCTCCGGCGCTCCTTGAGGGGGCGCAGCCGGCCGAGCACGCTGTACAGCTTGTTCTCGGCGCTCTCGCGGATGCTGCAAGTGTTGAAGATCAGGAGGTCTGCCTGGTCCGCGGTGGCCGCCATCTCGTAGCCCGCGCGTCGCATCACCTCGGCCACGCGCTCCGAGTCGTGGGCGTTCATCTGACAGCCGAACGTCTCGATGTGCAGCCGTTTCACATCCGCCTCGAGGTGGCCATCCTGTCAGCCGTGTCTTGTTGTAGCCTCCGCCCAGCGGTGGGTCAAGGTGAGCATGGTTTCGAGACCGCAGTCGATGCGCTTCGCCCTCCGGACGGCCGTCCTCATGACATCGATCCTGTTCGGCTGCGGCTCGAGCGCTTCCGGGCCGATCGTGGTGTCGCGTGGCGAGTCGGTGCCGTCGTCTCTGTCGCGGCGTTCGCGTAGCGCGCTCGCCGAGTACTTCGGGCGCGAGGCTCGTTACTCCGATGGCGCCGCCTCCATCACGATCGTCGCGGTCCTCCTCGACCGCTCTTTCGTCGTCGCAGCCGAGCGCGCCAGGGCACGGTCGATGCGGTGGCCGGTGGATCGTGCCGCGCGCGAGCTCGCGCGCGCCCTGGCCTACTACGCTCGGGATCGGCTCGCGTTCGAGGTCCGGGTCTCGGCCGCCTTCGAGGAGCCGGCCCCGGGTCGCTTCCTCGACCTCGCCGCCTGGCAATGGACGCTCGCGACCGGAGGGCGCGAACCGATCGTCTCGACGGACGCGGTGACCACCGCGAGGCGGTCCTGGTCCGAGCAGGTCGGGGGCGGGTACTACCAGGGCCGCTACTGGGTGCCCGAGCCGGTCACGGTCGTTCGCCGGTTCGAGACGAAGGGCGTCGTTCGATTCGGCCCACCGCCTCCGAACCTCGAGCGCGAGGCGCTCCTGGGTGCGTACCCGCCCGGCGTGCCCGCGGTCCTCCGGCTGCGGTGGCGGCTCGCGCCGGCGAGGTGACTCACGCGCGCGTGAGCTCCTCCGCCTCGCCGTGAGCGTCGGCGGACGCGGGTTGAGGGAAACGGCCGTGCCAGGGCGAGAGCCGGGCACCGGCGCGGGCGCCGAGGGCGAACAGCCGGGCGATCGGCGACAGCACGGGCGTCATGCGCGCCGCGCGGTCGATCTCGCCCAGACCATCGGCGTCGAGGCCGCCCACGATGCCGAGGACGAACAGGGCCGCGGCGATTGCGCCGACGGCTCCGCCATAGAAGACCGCCTGCGCACCCGAGGGCGAGGTGGGATCCACGACGGCGACGAGGCCGGCGAGAAGCACGTAGAGGATCGCTCCGGCCGCGACCGGCGCGCCGAGGCTCTGCCAGAGCGACACGCGGAGCGGAAGGACGACGCGGTGATTGAGCCACCACGCGACGAGCGTCTTCGTGGACAGTGACAGGACGATGGCCGCGAAGAGGCCGGCGGCGCCGAACCGCGGGACGAGGATGAAGAGAAGCGCGATCCGCAGGACCTGTTCGCCGCCGAGAACGCAGGAGAACAGGAGCGGGTAGTTGGCGCCTCGCTGCAGCGCGTCCGACACCCAGCCGGGGCAAGCCAGCGCCCGCGCGAATGCGGCGACGACGACCAGGCCTGCCGCCCGGTGCCATTGTGGCTCGACCGCGCCGCGGATGAACGTCGGACCGAGCGCCGCCAGGATGGCGAAGACGACAGCGCCCCAGAGCGTCGCGAACTGCAGGAAGCGACCCACGAGGTACTGGGCGAGCGAGCGCTTGCCGGCGCCGAGCGCCTCTCCGAAGACGGGCACGCCCGAGTCGAAGAACGCGTACGCGAGGAGCACGAGGTAGCTGAAACGGGACTGGAGCAGCCCCCAGATCCCCAGCCACTCGGTGTAGTTCGCGAGCATCGCCGTCAAGACGACGATCTCGACCGAGCTGGCTGCGCGGAACGCGACCTGGCCGGGGATGGCGCGGGCTCCGTAGCCGAAGACCTCGCGGATCTCGCGCCCGCCGAACGAGGCCCCGAAGAGCGGGCGGATGGGGAGACCCGCGCGCCTGCACAGGTACAGACCGATGCCCATCGTCAGCCACTGCGTCACGTAGGCCCCGATCCCCAGCCCTACGATCGCGCCGAACGCCTCGCCGTACATGGGGTGCGCGCGGCCCCATGCCCGCAAGACGAGCACGAACGGGAGCGGCGCGAGGATCGACAGGACGCGCTTCTCGAGCACGTCGACCACGGAGGCGTAGTCGAACCGCTGCGCGCCCTGCAGGACGTGGTACCCGATGCCGAAGACTCCCGGGACCTGCACGATCCCGTGGAGCAAGAGGAAGAAGCCGTACAAGGCGTAGGTCGTCCCGGACAGTGGGCCCGCGAGCACCACGACCACGACCAGGGTGAGCTGGAGGAGCCCCGAGAGCGCCTGCCACCAGAGGAAGAGCTGCGCGTATCTCAGCGCCCTCGCGGGCTCCTGGATCCGCGTCGCCGCGAAGAAGCGCACGAACGCGGTGTTCGTCGCGAAGTCGAACAGGTAGAAGACGACCTCGAAGAGGACGACGATCGAGCCCCAGATGCCGTCGGCCTGCGGGAAGGGTTGCACCCGGTTCGGAACGACCACACCCACCACCCAGAAGTAGGGGGGCAGGAGCACGATCGATCCGGCGAGGAAGAGAAAGAAGCCGCTGAGCGGGCGCGCGAAGCTGGGGTCCCGCCACTCGGGGGCCGCGCCCGGAGCCGCGTAGAGCGCGAGCACCTCGGCGGGTGGCGGTCTCGAGCGGCGCGCGATCCCGAACGCGGCCATCGTCAGCGGCCACAGAAGGAGAAGTGCGAGGGCAGCCAGCTCCGCCGTACGTTCCCCGGGAATCGGCGCGCCTCGCCACGCGCCCAGGGAGGCGACCCGGGCCCCCGCCGCCCGGAACGTGACGGCGTGCAGCGCGTAGCCCAAGAGGGGGAATGCGGCGAGATCGCGATTGGCCCGTGCCCCGAGCGGGGCGGTCCAGACGACCACCCGCCGTCCCCCGATGCGGCCCTCGGCCAGGAGCGGCCGGCCGCCGGCCGCGGCGAGGACGCGGAAACCGCCGGGCAAGAGCACGGTACGTACCGCGACACGTGGCCACGCGCGCCACTCGAGCCCTGCCAGTGGATGAGCGTGCTCCAGGTGCCCGGAGCTGGTCCCGCGCCAGCGGACGTCCTCCGCCTCGACGAGCGCGCCCACTGCCCCGGCGCCAGGCAGCGGCTCGTCGTCGCCGGTGGCCGTCAGGAAGACGACGGCTGCCCGCCCGGGATCTCGCCCGACTCGCCCTTCCCAAACGGCCACGTCGGCGAGCTGCACGTCCTCGACGATGCGGACGTCCGGATCGGCCTGCAGCCGCACGCGGAGTGGCCCGACGGGCACGGCGATGTCGAGCGGCTCGCCGCGGGCGATCACGGGCGTCACGAGCAGGAAGAAGGCGATCGCGACGGCACGACCGAGCCCGCGCCCCGGCACGCGTCGATCAATCGCGCCGGTCGTTCGATTCCTCTTCACGGCGCCCGGACGATGGCGTCGACGGCGGTCCTCAGCGTCGCGAGGCTGCGGACCGTGTAGACGCCGGTGCAGTGTGGAGCGTACAGGTGCATCGCGCTGTCGCCGAAGCCCCAGGCGGCCCGCGGCTCGGGCGTCAGCCACAGGAGCCGTGACGAGCGACGGCGGATCCTCGCGAGGATCTCGGCTCGAGGTTCCTGATGGTTGTTTCGGCCGTCGCCGAGGACCACCACCGTCGTCCTCCTGTTCAGGCTCTCGAGGAAGCGCGCCTCGAACTGCCCGAGGGCCCGCCCATAGTCGGAGCGCGAGTACGCGTTCACGACCTCGCCCGACCAGACGAGGCCCATCGCGCGCTCGACGGGGTAGCGGGCGAACAGATCGGTCGCCTCGCCGATCTCGGAGACGAAGACGAAGGACCTCGTCCGAGCGAAGACGTCCTGCATGGCGTGCACGAGCTCGAGCATCAGGCGGGCGACGTTCTTCACCGAGTCCGAGATGTCGCAGAGGAGAACCAGGCGCGGTCGCTCCCGCCGCCTCTTCCGGAACTGGAGCCTGATCGGAACTCCCGAGGTCGTCAGGCTCTTCTGGATCGTGCGTCGAGGATCGAAGCGCCCGCGACGTTCCCTCTTGCGGCGAAGGCTCTCGGTCGATCGGAGCTTCTGGGCCAGCAGCCTGACGGAGTCCCTCACGGCTCGCGCCTCCGCCGGTCCCATCGAGGCGAAATCCCGCTCTTCGAGGAGCTTCTGCCGCATCCGGTCCATGGCTCCCCCGTGCTGGCGGAGGAACTCTCGCCCGACCGCATCGCGAACCCTGCGCCGCACCTCGTCGAGCTCCTGGCGCAAGAGCAGGGCGACCTCTTCGGCCTCGTCGCCGAGCAAGTCGCCGAGCTCCCTCGATGCGCTGACCAGCTCGTCGGCAGCGTCCTGCCAGCCGAGCTCGGCGAGCATGCGGTGCGTGAAGATCCCGATCTGCAGCGGGCTCTGCATGGTCTCGACGCTCGCCTGCAATCCCGCGGACCGCAGCCGGCGCTCGAGCTCGCCCGCGCCGCCGAGCAGGGCCCCGAGCCCCGAGCCGCCCGAACCGAGCGCGCCCCGTAGCGCAGCGATGGCGGCGTCGGAGGCGCCGCGCCGGCGCAAGGCCGCCTGCAGATCGACGCCAGGCTCGCTGCCGGCCGAGAAGAACAGATCGAAAGACTCCAGGGCCCGCTCGCGATCCGCCCGGCTCTTCGCCAGCGTGCCCACGAGCGCGGCGCGAAGCAGGGAGCGGTCCTCGAGCCCGACCTCGAGAGCGGCGCGAAAGGCGTCGACTGTCTCGGCTGGCGAGATGCGAAGTCCCGCGCGGCGCAGGGCGCGGACGAACCCGTGGAGGATCTCGTTCATCGATGCGACGACGGCGAAGAATGTAGCGCGAAGTGCGCGTGCTATGCTGTGACTCGTCGAATGCTGGAGAAGCCTTCTCGGGCAAGTCGACTCCGCCAGCGCGCCGGTGCGCTCCTGGTCGACTCGTTCTTTCGCGCAGCGTCGACGGCTGGCCGCTGGCATCCGAACGCGCGTCCCGAGCGACACGGCGTGGAGATCCTCCGAGACCTGCCCTACACGGACAGCGGCCTTCCGGAGCACCGGCTGGACATCTACCGCCCCACGAGCAGCCCCGGGCCATGGCCCGTGGTCCTGTACGTTCACGGCGGCGGCTTCCGGATCCTGTCGAAGGACAGCCACTGGATCATGGGGCTCGCGTTCGCGAGGCGCGGCTTCCTGGTGGCGAACATCAGCTACCGCCTCGCCCCGCGGCACCCCTACCCCGCCGCCGTCCAGGATGCCTGCGGCGCCTTCACGTGGTTGGCGAGCCACGCGGCCTCGCTAGGCGGGGATCCAGGGCGGCTGGTCCTGGCGGGCGAGTCGGCGGGAGCGAATCTCGTCACCGCCCTGGCCGTGGCGACCTGCTACCGCCGCGACGAGCCGTGGGCGAGGACGGTCTGGGACACCGGGCTCGAGCCTCGAGCCGTGATGCCGTTCTGCGGGCTCTTCCAGGTGAGCGACACGGATCGCTTTCGGCGCCGCAAGGACAGCCTCTCGCCGTTCATCGCCGACCGGCTCCGAGAGGTCACCGACGCGTACCTCCGCGAGCGCCGGGAGGAGCCCGGCTGGCTCGACTTCGCAGACCCGCTCCTCCTCTTCGAGCGGGGCGTGCGTCCGGATCGCGAGCTCCCTCCGTTCTTCCTGGCTGTGGGGACCAAGGACCCGCTCCTTCCGGACACGCGCCGCCTCGCTGCCGCGCTCGAACGGCTGGGGGCTCCCTGCGAGGCGCGGTACTACGTCGGCGAGCTGCACGCCTTCCATGCGCTCGTGTTCAGGAGGAGCGCCCGCCGGTGCTGGTCCGATGCGTACGCCTTCCTCGATCGCTGGATCGGCTAGCGCGCTTCGGGGACGGACTGGCCGAGCAAGCGCTCGATCAGCGCCTCGATCGACGCGGCCTCGACGGGGCTGATGCCGACCGAGACGTGCCGGATCACGCCGGCCCGGTCGATCACGAACATCGTCGGGATCGCCGAGACGCCATAACGAGCGGCAGTGCGCGCCCCGGGGTCCGTGGCCAGGACGTACGGCACGCGCATCGTCCGCGAGGTGCGCGCGATCAGCGCCGGCGCCTCGTCCGTCAGGCCTACGACCTTCAGGCCCCGCCCCCCGAATCGAACGTGCCAGTCCGCGAAGTGCCGCATGGCCACGCGACAGGGCCGGCACCAGGTGGCCCAGAAGTCCAGGACGACGACGCTGCCCCGCAGGTTGGCGAGGGTGGGCGTGATGCCTGTCGTGGGCGACACCGCCTCGATCGCGGGAGCCGGCTGCCCGACGACGCGCGCCTGCAACATACCGCCGGGCCCGGCGGGCGCCTCCGTGAGGGTCGTCGTCACCGTCAGCGTGGTCCCGGCTCGAAGCACGCGGACCTGCAGCGAGCTGCCGACTCCGGCGGCGAGGACTCGCTCGGCGACCTCCACCGCCGTGCGAACGGGCTGACCGCCAACCCCATCGATGAGATCCCCGTCCATGAGGCCCCCGGCCTCGGCGGGCGATCCGGGGATCACGTCCCTGATGACGACTCCAGCCGGAGTCTCGTCCATCGCGACCCCGAGCCAAGGCCGGCCGGGCGGCCGAGCGGGTTGCCCCGGGAGCGGCGGCGTCGGGCCGGGCAGCGGCGGCAAGGGGTTTGCCGCGATTCCAGCCGGCGCCAGCGCCAAGAAGACCACGGCCGCCGGCGGCGACAGGAGGCGCGCGACGTGCATCGTCCTCCAGGCTACCACGCGACGGCTCGCCAGGGGTCGCGGGGTGCCGATCGGTGTGGCAGGATCCGGTTCTCGAATGGTCCGACTCCGCTGGCTGTGGTTCGTGGTCGTTCTGACAACTCCGGCGCTCGTCGGTTTCGACTGGGCCGGCCGTATCGACTCGATCGCGGCGGGGCTCGGGAGCTCGGATCCGGCGCGCCGCCGCGAAGTGGTGGCCGCCCTGGGCACATTCCCGACGTCGTCGACCCGAGCCCACCTGCTCCGTGCGCTCGAGGACACGGACGTCGACGTCCGCGTGGCCGCGGCGGGCCTCTTGGCCCGCGGGGGGGAGCGCGCCGCCGTTCCGACGCTCATCGGCTGGCTGAGCGACCCCGATCCCGAGCCCCGCGAAGCCGCCGCGAGCGCCCTGGCGGTGATGGCGGACGGCCGCGCCGCCGGCGCGCTCACTCGAGCCCTCGGCGACTCGGACGCGGACGTGCGCCGCGCGGCCGTCCTCGCTCTGGGAGCGCTCGAAGATCCCGAGCTCATAGTGCCGATCCTGGGCAGGCTCGACGACTCGCATCCTTCGGTCCGCGAGGCCGCAGCCGGCGTCCTGGGCGACCTCGGCGACGAGCGCGCGGTCGTGCCCCTGATCGGCAAGGTGCAGGACCTCGAGACCCGGGTGCGGATCCGCGTCGTCCAGGCGCTCGCGCAGATCCGGGATGACCGCGCCGTCCCCGCGCTCCTCGGGGCGGTCCGCGATGCCACGATCGAGGTCCGCATGGCGACGATCGCCGCGCTGGGCCGGATGCGCGCAGAGGAGGCGGTGGACGCCATCGTCACGCTGCTCGACGACGGGGAGCCTCGGGTCCGCCAGCGTGCCTGCCTCGCGCTCGGCGAGATCGGGACCCAGCCCGCAATCGCCGCGCTGGTCCGCGCTCTCGTACGTGCCGAGCTTCGTCGTGACGCGATGGACGCCCTGGCGACGATAGGCTCGGCGGCGACGCCGTCACTCGTGTCCCGCCTCGAGGACCCCAGGAGCGTCGAGGTGGCCACGGCGGCGGTCGAGACTCTCGGCCGCATCGGCGACGTCGCCGCGGGCCCGCCGCTGATCGAGCTCCTGGGGACCGGCCGCGTCTCCACGACGCGCGTACTGGCGGCGCTCGGGCAGACCGGCGATCAGCGCGCTCTCGTCCCGGTCCTGGAGCGCCTCTCGGATCGGCGTACCGACGTGCGGCTCGCGGCCGCGGAGGCCCTCGAGCCGATCCTCGAGCGAAATTTCGTGGAATCGCCCGACGGGCGGGCCGCGGATCCGCTCCTCGTCCTGGCCGGGGATCCCTCCGAGGCGCTGAGGCTCCTGGCCGTGCGCCTCCTCGGGCTCCTTCGGGCCCAGCGCTCGTGGCCGACGCTCCTCAGGATCGCCGACGAGGACGGCGGCCGAATCCGCCTCGAGGCGGTCAGGGCCCTCGGACGGGTCGGCGCGATCCAGGCGGCCGGGCGCCTCCTCGCGCTCCTCGACGACGGCGATCCGCAGCTTCGGACCGAGGCGGCGCTCGCGCTCGGTCGCATCGCCGACCCCGCGTCGGTCGCGCCGCTCCTGGAGCGGCTCTCGAGGCCTCGGCCGAGCGATCGGGCGGCGGTCCTGCAAGCGCTTTCGCTCGTCCTCAGGTCCCATCCCCGAAGCGACGCGATCGAGGCCATCGGGGTCAGGGCCCGCGGGCGCGACGAGAGCCTCGCCATACGGGCAATCGACGCCCTGGCGAGGACGCGGTCCGAGGAGGGTGCGGTGCTGCTCGCTCCCTTGGCGTCGGCCCCGAGCGAGTGGACGCGCGCCAAGGTCATGGACGCCCTCGGGCCCTTGCCCGGCGAGACCGCGCGGGTGCTGCTCCTCGGCGCGCTGGCCGGCGACGAGTCCGCAAACGTTCGTGCGGCGGCCGCGTTCTCGCTGGGCAGGCACCCTGGGCAGGGGACGGTTCGCGCGCTCGTGCGCGGGCTGGACGACGAAGGCTGGGGCGTCGCCGCGAACGCCGCGAGCTCCCTGGCCTCGCTGAGCGCCCGCGGCGCCGTGGGCGAGCTGTGCGCGCGCACTCGCGACCGCGATCCGTTGACGACCGCCGCGGCGCTCCGGGGTGCCGCGATCCTCGGCGGAGCGGGCGAGTGCGCGAGCCCGCGATCCCTCGTCGAGGCGCTCCGTTCCGGCCGCCCGCTCGAGCGCGAGATCGCCGCGAGGCTCCTCGCCGGAGCGACGGATCCGGCGATCGTCGACAGGCTGCGGACCTGCGCGCAGACGGACCATGACCTGGCGGTGGGACGAGCCTGCGAGGAGGCGCTCGAGCCCGCACGGCGGGAGAGGCCCCGTGACGCGGACTGGACCGAGTTCTACGTCTACTCCGGCGATGGCCGCACGATCCGGCCCCGTTCCCGCTATGTGCTCGTCCTGGCGGACGGTGCTTTGAAGGCCGGGGTGACGGACCTCCACGGTTTCGCCCGCGCCGAGCCCGTCCCGCCGGGCGTGGTCCGCATCGCGGATCCCGACGGCCTGGGTCCCTGACTTCCGAGGGCCTCGGAGCTCGCCGATTGGTGATATCGTCCGGCGCCGATGCTCGACGACATCGATCTCTCCCAGTCCGTGCCGAAGGAGTCGTTCAAGAAGGAGCTGCCGGACCTCAGGCGGCGGCTCGCCGACCTCACCAAGGCCGCGTTCGACAGGAAGATCTCGTCGATCGTGGTCTTCGAGGGCTGGGAGTGCGCGGGCAAGGGCTCGGCCATCCAGCTCCTGACCGAACGGCTCGACGCCCGCGGCTTCAAGGTCCATGCGATCGGAGAGCCGACGACCGAGGAGCGGCATCGCCCGTGGCTCTACCGTTTCTGGCTGCGCCTCCCGAGGAGAGGCGTCCTGGCCATCTTCGACCGGAGCTGGTACGGGCGCGTGCTCAAGGAGCGGCTCGACGATCGCGTCAGCAAGGCGGACGCCGTCCGGGCCTACCGCGAGATCCGGGAGTTCGAGCAGGCCCTGGTCGATGACGGCACGCTGCTCGTCAAGGCGTGGATGCACATCTCGCGCAAGGAGCAGGCGGACCGGATCAAGAAGTACTCCAAGGATCCGCTGCGCCGCTACCTGATCACCGAGGACGACTGGAACGAGAACGCGCGGTACTCCGCCTACGAGAAGGCGGTCGACCGGATGCTGGCCGAGACCTCGACCGAACAGGCGCCCTGGACGGTGGTGGAGGCCAACGACAAGCACTTCGCAAACCGCAAGGTCTACGCGACCCTGATCGACGCCTACGACAGGGCGCTCCTCGGCCGGGGAAGGACGGCCTCATGAGTCATCTGCTCGATCGAGTCAAGCTCGACAAGGCGCTCTCGGCGAAGAAGTACGCCGCCCAGCTCGAGGAAAACCAGATCCGACTTCGTTCCCTCGCGCAGCGCGTGCACGAGGAAGGCCTGTCCTGCGTCTTCGCCTTCGAGGGATGGGATGCCGCCGGCAAGGGCGGCGCGATCCGGAGGCTGACGCAGCCGCTCGATCCCAGGCTCTACGAGGTCCACGCCATCGCCGCGCCGGAGGGCGAGGACAAGGTCCGGCACTACCTCTATCGCTTCTGGCGCCGTCTTCCGGACGGCGGTCAGATCTGCGTCTTCGACCGGACGTGGTACGGGCGCGTGCTCGTCGAGCGGGTGGAGGGCTTCGCCAAGGAGTACGAGTGGAAGCGCGCGTACCGCGAGATCGAGGAGTTCGAAGGGCAGCTCGTCGACTCCGGCGTGATCCTCGCCAAGTTCTGGCTTCACATCTCCAAGGCGGAGCAGCTCAGGCGCTTCGAGACGCGCAAGAACGACCACCTGAGGAGCTGGAAGCTCACCGAGGAGGACTGGCGAAACCGCGAGAAGTGGGCGGCCTACGAGGCCGCCGTCCGCGAGATGATCGAGAAGACCTCCACCAAGCGCGCCCCATGGACGATCGTCGAGGCAAACGACAAGTACTGGGCCCGCATCCGCGTCCTGTCGACCTGCGTCGCCACGATCGAGAAGGCGCTCGAGTCGACGAAGGGCAAGCGCAAGAAGCGGAAGAAGACGGCCTGACCAGCCTCGAGCGGAAACGGGGCCTTCTCACTCGTCGAAGACCAACCCATCGCAGTCCTGGTCGATGCCATCGCCCCCGAGCTCCGGTGCCTCGGGGAACACCGTCTCGTCGTCGTCGTCGCAGTCATCGCCACCGCTCATCCACGAGGCGTGTCCGTCCCCATCGGCGTCCACGCCGTCCATGCCGTCGCAGTTCTGGTCGATGCCGTCGACTCGAGGCCCGCTCACGGCGTGACGCAGGTATCCCGGGAAGGAGAAGTCGTGGTAGCTGAGGTGAACATCGCCGCGGTGGACGGCGAGCGACATCCACATGGCTTGACCTTCGGTGTCCACGGTATCGTGCTCCCAGTCGCCGCTGCGGTTCGTGACGTATCGGAGGTCGGCGCCGCCGCCTTGATCGTAGTAGCCGATGTGAACCGCGCCGTCCGCGTCGACCGCCAGCGACGGGTAGTTTCCGGCGTTGTCCTCCTCGGCAACCGTTTCGAGCACCCACTCGCCGCTCCGGTTGGTGGCGTAGTGGAGGTCCCGCTCGCCCGTGTAGTAGTAGTAAGCGATGTGAGCCGAGCCGTCTTCTTGGTCGATCGCCAATGACGAGCTCATGTTGCGGGCCTCTGCCTCGAAGGTGTCGACCAGCTCGACGACCCACTCGCCGTCCACGTTCGTCGTCGCGTGGCGCAGCTCCGCGGGGTCGGGGTAGCACTCCTCCGGGCACACGTATCGGGAATAGGCGATGTGGACCGCGCCGTTTGCGTCGAGCGCCAGCGACGGGTTCCCCCCGGCGCCTTCGGTATCGTCGACGGTCCGCGTCTCCCAGTCGCCGTTTCGGTTGGTGGCGTAGCGCAGGTCTCCGGCTCCCTCGACGCTCGCGTAGTAGGCGATGTGCACGTCGCCGCCGACCGCATCGAGCGCCATCGAGACCTGTCCACCGCCGTCCACGTCGTCGACCGTCTCCCCCTTCCAGATGTTCGTGACGTGGCGGATTTCGCCGGCTCCCTCGAGCCACTGGTGGTAGGCGAAGTGGACCACTCCGTTTGCGCCGACTGCCACGGACGAGTAGTCGCCGACCTTGGCGACCGTCCGGAGCGCCCATTCTCCGCTCTCGTTCGTGGCGTGGCCCAGGCCCCCTGCTCCGGTGGCGTAGCTGATGTGGGCCGCACCTGCCGAGTCCACGGCAAGCGAAGTGTACCGGCCCGTCGAGCTCCCCGAATCGACGGTCTCGACCAGCCAGGTCCCCCGGTCCGCGTTGTCCGCCGCCCCGGGGTGGACCGAGGAGTCGCCCTCGTCGCAGTCCAGTCCCCCGCACTCGACGGAGAAATGGCCGTCTCCGTCGGTGTCGATGTCGCACTCGGATCCCGCGTCGGCGTCCGCCCCCGCGTCGACGCTCGCATCCGGCTCGGAGCCGGCGTCCGCCCCCGCGTCGATGCCCGCCTCCGATCCAGCATCGACCTCCAGTCCGGCGTCTGGCCCGACGCACCGGCCACTCCTGCACGTCTCGCCCTCGTCACAGCCCCGCGGCGGCGACAGCTCGGCGAGGTAGACGTCCAGGTCCCCGCTGCCTCCGCCTTCGACCCGGATCTGCGAGCAACCAGCCGCGTACAAGCGGCAAGTCCCGTCCCAAGCGCGCCCATACAGCCCGTAGGGTCCCTCCTCGATGGGTCCAAGCGGCCCGCTCCGATCGGCCACGACGACCACTGTCCTCAACGAGGAGGCGGGCGCCTCGCCGATTACCACGACCTCGCCGCACGAACGGACCAGCGAGACCTCGACCTCGACCGCACGGTCCGGCCCACCCGGCACGTGGATGCGCACCTCGTAGTTCCCCGCGTCGCACGCGGCCACCAAGAGGCCCATCGCAGCGGTTGCCTCTCGCAGGCCCATCGCGGCGATCCTATCCGATCTGGCCTCACGCGGTCGTCGCGAGGCCTGCAGATCAGGGGCCCCGCGGCGGGGAGGGCGCGTGGGCGTCCGGGAGGATCGAGTCGATGACGCTCTGGATGCGGCGCGCGCTGCGGCCGCTTGCGCTCGTCGTCGAGCCGTCGAGCGACTGCAGGTCTGCCTGGGTGAGGTCCACGCGGGCGCCGAACGCCTCGCGGTGCAGGGCGGCCACGAGCTCTCGGGCGATCTCGCCGGCGTCCCGCGCCGGCCGGCCGCGCCGGCGCGGGCGGGGCGTCACGCAATCGAGGATGGCGCCGGACGGGTCCTTCAGGCAGGCCTCACCACGGCCGAGGCTCAGGACGAACACGGCGCCTGCCTCCTCTTCGAAGCGGGGTGAGGCGCGCAGGAGATCGGCTGCCTCGCGACCGACGGTCGACCCGTCGTGCGTGATCCGAACGGGGAGCCGCAGACCGAGCCGCCGGATCAGCGCCGGATCCCTCTGCATCACGAGGCCATAGCTCGAGACCGCCGCGCCGACGTCGCCCGCCTCGGTTGCCGCTGCCCCCGCGACCGCCGCGGCGCGCGCGGCGAGGAGCGCCTCGCCCCGCGGCAGGTCCCGGAGCGCACGCGCGGCGAGCGCACGCGCCTCGGCGACGTCGCCCGCGCGGAGCGCCGCCTCCGACTCGGCGGCGTCGAGGTACGCGAGGACGGGGCGGAACGTCTCGCGCGCCCTCGCCCGGCCCACGGCGGCGCGAACCACCCCGGGACCGAGAAGGAGGGACAGCTCGGGCAGCCACGCCTCGAGGAGCGAGGCGCCGCCGGGCAGACCCACCCTGAGGGTCTGTTCGATCCGCTCGGGATCGGACAGGAGCGCAGCGGCCATCCGCTCGCTCCTCCAGGCCAGCCAGCCGAGGCGCACCGCTTCGACTCGCGACAGGAGGCTCTCGAAGAACGGCTCCCAGCTCGCGGCCTCGGTCGCCATCTCGGCGGCCTCGCGGTGCGCGACCGCGTCGAGGACTGCGGTCGCCGAGATCGACTGCCACGCCTCGCCGCTCTCGCCGCCCTCCCGGTCAGGCCGGTCGAGGGACCTCTGCGTGATCGGCAGCGCATCGGGCGCCCGCCCGCCCAGGAGGAGGAGAGTCGCGACGTGCGACTCGATCTCGGCCTGGTCCTGCTGGCCGAGGTACGCCGGGCGGCGCATGCGGTAGTCCTGTGCCTCGCGCAGCGCGGCCACCGCCTCGGCGACCCGCCCCTGCCGCGTGTACAGCGCCGTGAGCCCGGACCAGGGGTTCGCGTAGTCCTCGACGCTCTTGTCCGTCGACTCCCGGAGCAGCCGCTCCGCCTCGTCGAAGCGCAACAGCTGCATCGCCCCGAGCGCGGCGTTCGACAGCTCGACGCCCCCGTCGCCCGAGCCTTCCGCGACCGCCCGCGCCGCCGCGAGGCACGCGGCGTAGCTCGCCTCCCTGGAGCCGGCCTCGTACTCGACCGCGCAGAGCGCCGTGCGCGCGACCTTGTGCTGCCACTCGTCGCCAGACGCGAGCGCACGCGCCGCCCAGGCGCGCGCCTCATCGAAGCGGTCGAGCTTCATGTACGGCCAGGCGTGCTGCGCGGCGTAGTCCGGGTCGTACGCGAGGTCGTGCGCGTCCAGGAAGCGGATCTGCTCGGCCGGGCGCTCCATGTCCTGCGCCGTCCAGGACGCCTCGATCAGCGTCTGGGCGTGCCACCTCCAGGGCTTCGACGGGTCGGGCGTCGGGCCGTAGCGCGCCTCGAAGAGCGCCCGCGCCTGCTCGAGGTGGTAGAGCGACCGGGCAAGGTTCCCCTCCGCGTAGTGCTGCACGACGCCCAGGGCGAAGTGAGCTGCCCACGACCGCGGCGCAACCCGCAGGATCCGCTCGGCCAGCTCGCGTGCCTGGACGTAGCTGCGGTCGCTGGTCAAGGCCCAGAGCTGCCGCTCCTCGGCGGTCCCGGCGAGCCCGGGATCGACGTCCTGCGCTCCGATCTCGGCGGGAACGAGGAGCGCGATCAGGGCGAGGGTCGGCCGCTTCATCCTCGCAGCGACGCCCGCGCCAGCTTCTCGATCGGGCCGGCCGCGCACTCGGAGATGACCACGTCTGGATCGTCCACGCCGGGCGCGAGCTCGATGCGGTGGCCGAAGATCCGCGGCGCCAGGACCGCGATGTCCTCCGCGGAGGCGAAGTCGCGGCCGTGCAGCATCGCGCGCGCTTGCAGCGCCGGCAGCGCGAGGACGAGCGCGCGGGTCGAGGCGCCCTGCAGGACGCGCTTGTCCAGGCGCAGGGTCCGGGCAATGTCCACGAGGCACTCGCGGACGGGCGCGGCCAGGACGACCGATGCCCGCGTGACGCGCCGCGACTCGATGACCTGCGTGCGGGTCACTCGAGGCTCGTCGCCCGGGCCTTCGAGGCGCGTCTGCCAGGTCGCCAGGACCTCGAGCTCGGCGTCGCGCGAGATGTGCTCCATCCTGAGCTTGAAGAGGAATCGATCGAGCTGCGCGACCGGCAACGGGTACGTCCCCGCCAGGTCCAGCGGGTTCTGGGTGGCGATCACGAAGAACAGCTCGTCGAGCTTGTGCGTGACGTTGTCCACCGTGACCTGCTTTTCGGCCATCGCCTCGAGCATCGCCGACTGGACCTTGGGCGAGGTGCGGTTGATCTCGTCGGCGAGAAGGACGTAGGCGAACACAGGCCCGCGGCGGAAGTGGAACGTCGAGGTCGGCGCGTCGAAGATCGACACGCCAGTCACGTCCGACGGCAACAGGTCCGGCGTGAACTGGATCCGGCGGAAGCTCGGGATGTCGTCGTCAGGCAGGTCGTCGACGATCGCGTCGCCGAGCGCCTTCGCGAGGGTGGTCTTTCCGGACCCGGGGTAGTCCTCGAGCAGCACGTGTCCGTCGGCGAGGAGCGCGACGAGCATGAGCTCGATCACCTCGTCCCGGCCGAGCACCGCGGCGGCGAGCCGCGCGCGCAGCCGGTCGGCCACCTCGCGAGCACCCGCGAGAGACGAGGGTGGCGCTCCGGAGGGGTTCAGGGGCTTTGCATCCAGCTGTTCCATCATCATCTCGACTGCAGCCACGAAACGGGGTTGACGAGTCCAAGCGCCCAGCGCCATGCCGGCACCCGCCGTCTGACCTCGCGGCCAACGGCGCCGGGCATCCTGCCGATGTGATCCCTCTCCGGGACGCCGCCCGGAGATCCGAAGAATACCGCCAAGTGCGCCCAGGTGAGTCGGACCAACGTCGGAGAGAGCCCCTCGATTCGCGCCGCGAACGCCTCGCGCGTCTCACCGCGGAATCTGGTCGCACCCACCTCCGAGAGCCGGTCGAGGGCGGCGCGATACGCCAGCCTCGGCCGGGCCACCGGTCCCACGAGCCGGAACGCGAGGAAGCGGCGGTAGAGCTTGATCGCGTACAGGAGAACGAGGACTCCGAGCGCGACCGGACCGAGCGCGCGCCCCAGGGCCTGGAGCACCCGAGAGGCCGCACGGACGAGCTCGCGCCCCCGGCCACGCCCCTCCTCGTGTCGCTTGTCCTCGGGACGGTGCTGTCCCCGAGCCATCTCCCCCAGCGTCCTCTGAAGGTCCCGATCTGGCGGCCCATCGGGCGGCTCCAGGCTACGGTGCGGCTGGATGTCGACGACCAGCCAGCCGACGCCGGACAGATGGATCTCGGGCCACGCGTGGGCCTCCTTGCCGCGGACCATGATGCTCGACCCGCCGGCCCGGTTCTGCTCGCCGACCGCGTAGCCCGAGGCCACTCGCGCGGGGACGCCGACGGAGCGATACAGGTAGGTCGCCGCGTGCGCGAAGTGCACGCAGTAGCCCGTTCGATCGCCGAAGAGGAAGTCCGCCGTCGGGTCCTGCGCCTCCGCGTGACGGCTCCTGCGGCTGTAGGTCCCGTTCTCGTCCAGCCAGTCCTTGATCGCCAGGGCCTTCGCCAGGGGGTCCTCGGCGTACTGGGGGACGAGCCCCTGGACGATCTCGTCGGCGAGCGCCCCGTATCGGGGATCGGGCGGCGTCTCGGTGTAGTGCCGGAGCACGTCGGCGGACCAGGACGGCTCACCCGCGGCGTGGCCGAGGAGCGCCTCGTAGGGCTGGGCGATCGACTGCGACGAGACGCGGTACGCTCGCCTGAAGCGCGCCGGGTCCGGGTTCTGCGCGGGTTTGGCCGACAGCGGCGACTCGAGCGCAAATGGCTTCAGGTGGTCGACCAGGAGCGCGACCGTGGTCGCAACCCGTGCTCGGCCGTCGGACGGGGGCGGCTCGGCAACGGTGACCGGATCGGTCGGGAAGCTCGGCAACAGGTCCCGGTCCACGTCGGAGCGCGTCGGCGCAACGAGCCTGTGCCCGTTGTACTGGCTGAAGGTCGCCTGCCTGAAGTAGTAGGCGGCCGAAGGCGGCGAGTAATCGTCGTGGAGCAAGATGACTGCGACCGGCGCGTCGCCTCCCGAGCTCGAGTACTCGTCGCGGAAGGGCAGATCCGTGAGCTGGTCCGACCTGCCGCCTCTTTGCCCGCGGGCATTCGCCTTGCCTTCCGGTCGTCCGGCCTGCGGCTTTCCGGTGAGCCCCAGGTCGCCGGCGGCGGGCGGAGCCGGAAGACCGAACACGCGGATCCCCGCGAGCAGCAGCGCGAGCAACCCGACGACGGCCGCGATGTGCAGCGGCGCCCGGCGCGCCCGCCGCTCTCCGAGCAGGAGAACGACGAGGACCACCGTCGCGGCGGCGCCCAGCCACACGAGGAGCACCGCCGGGTCCTCGCCTCGCGCCCAGGCCCAGTCGGCGAGCTCCATCGGACGATTGATTGCACCGTCGCGGTGCGCGCCCACGAGAGATGCCAGGGCAGCTCCCGCGGCCGCGACCTCGAGGACGACGAGCGTCCTCACGCGCACCGCCGCGGCCCTGAGAAACGCGCTCGCTCCGGCGAGCCCGAGCCCGTACTGGACCACGTCGGCAACGACCAGGGCGCGCTCGATCCCGAAGGCGACGACCAGGCCCGTGGATCCGACCAGGAGCGCCCGACCCGTGACACCGGCGGCCACCATCAGGGCGGCGGTCGCGAGGACCAACACCGTCCTGTAGCGCGACTCGCCGAGGCGCTGGCCGAAGAACACTCCGAGCGCCGCCCCGATCCCTGCCGCGGCCAAGCCTTCGGGGAGCGCGACGCGCCACGCGAAGGCGAGCCCGACGACGCCCAGGGCGAGGGCGCGAAGGGCCACGACGAAGAAGCTGTCCCGCCGGCGATCGATCATGCTGCTCGCTCGACCCGCGCGAGGGCCCGCTGATGCTCCTTGCCGAATGCCTTCCCGCTGGCCCTGTCGACGAGGAGCGCGCGCACCCTCGCGTGTGCCAGTCGCGTGAGCACGGCGTCGATCTCGGATGCGCGGGTCCGGCGCACGGCCGGCCCGCGGGCCAGGAGCGCTCCGAACGCGCGGGACGCCGCCGACCGGAGGGTCGCACCCCAGCGAGCTGCGCTCGCTGGGGGCCCCGCGATCCCGTCGGTCGCCACGACCACGTCGATCCCGCGCGGCCGCTCGAGCGCGAACGAACAGACCAGGTCGAGCCAGGGCCCGGGTCGCGGAGGAACGAACAGGACGACGCGCGAGGTGGCGAATCTGTCGTTCTCGCGGATGAAGCGCGCGAGCTGCACCGCGCCTTCCGTTCGCGCCCGCGAGGAGCCGGCGATCCTGAGGAGGGCCTCGTCGAGGGCGCTGGCTGGCGTCGGATCGCCATCGGCGCCAAACAGCCAATCCGAGCCGAACGCGCCCGACTCGATCGCGACCCGTGCAGCCGCCGCGGCCGGCTCGTCCGACGGGCCCGCCACGAGGTAACCGAGCGTCCGGCGCGCCGGGGCGATGGCGCGTTCGGGCACGCGGACCATGAGCTGTCTGGTCCGCGCGAAGGTCTTCCAGAGAATGAGGCGGACGGGGTCGCCCGGAGCGTATCGGCGGGTATCGACCCGGTCTCCCTCCGGCAGTCCGAGGGGATGCGACAGGTCGTCGCCGGCGGCGAGCGATCGCACGACCGGCATCTGCCGCAGCTCTCCGGCATGCGGAAGGACGATCAGCTCGCGCTGCTCCGTACACCGGAACGCAACCCGAAAGAGCCCGAAGGCGTCCTCGACGACGATGCGGCGCACGATTCGTCGCCAGATCCCTCGCTCGGCGGCGACGACGTCCTCGAGTTGCCGCCCTGGCGTCGAGACCGCGTGCACGTCGAAGCCGGGCGGCTCCTCCCACTCCCAGCCGACGCGCAAGAGCGGCAGGAACCAGTAGGGAGGGGCCGAGAACTCCGTCCGGAATACGCTCCTCGCCTCCACGCGGCGCGCGGCGCCTTCGCTCGAAGGTGGCTTGATTCGGAGCTTGAGCAGTATCCCCGCGAGGCTCACCGTCAGGAGCGAGATCGCCGAGAGGGCGAGACCGAGCGCGCCCATGACGAACAGCACGAGGTCGAGCCGCTCGAGACCGTAGCGGCCGAGGGCGAGGGCGCTCGCGGCGGCGACCGCCAGCCCGAGGGGCGTCGGCGGAAGCGGGTCGACGATCCGGCGCGCGAGCCGGCGGACCTTCAGGGCGATCTCACTCGGGGAAGAACGTGGCACAGCAGGTCTCGGTCTCCCAGACCTCGACGCGGTGGACCGTGACCCGTCCGTCCGACAGCCGCCGCTGGAGCTCGCGCGCGAACAGGCTCGCGAGGTTCTCCGCCGAAGGGTTCGAGTCGGGAGAAGACTCGTCGTCGAACGGGACGACGTCGTTGATGAGCCGGTTCTCGAATGGCAGCGCGGTCGCCGCCAGCGCCGCGTGCAGATCGGCGAAGTCCTTCACCATCCCTCGCCGATCGAGGCTCCTCGATCGCAGCGTGGCTCGCACGCGCCACGTGTGGCCGTGCAGCCGCTCGCCCTCGCCATCGGTGAAGCGCAGGCGATGCGCGGCGGCGAACCGGACCTCATCCGAAATCTCGTACAAGTCAGCGACGAGGCTAGCGCCCCCATGGCGCGGCGGCAAGGCGATCGCGGCGGTCCTGGCGTGCGGCCCAAACGCCACTTCGGCCTTCGGGTTCATGGCGGGATGAAGTTGTCGTGGACCATCTTGCACCAGCCGTGGTCCGCTTTCGAGCTCGGGGCACGCTCGTCTTCGAAGCCGCCGTCACTGCACGTTCCCCCGGCGCAGTGTTCACTCGAGAACCCACAAGCCTCCGGCTCCTCGCAGCCTTCTTCTCGAAGGTCGACCGCCGGGCAAAGCAGATGCACCCGGACGGGATCGTCGTCGACGGTGATGTCGTTGGATACCCCGCAGACGAGGAAGTCGTCCGGATCGCAGGCGGGGTCGTCCAGGTAGAAGCCCAGCAGGAGGCGGTAGCGATGTCCCGTCCCGACCCTAGGCGTCTGTCCGATGAGGCTGGTTCCCACACCAATGTACGACCAAAATAGGCTGTCGCTCTCGGCCCGCGCGGACCGGCACAGCGGTGCCCGGACGGGCTCGTAGGTGGCATCCGAGAGCTGTTCGACATCGAAGAGCGCCATGTCGCCGGACACATCGGTTTCGCCGGCCCCCTCGTCTGCGTCGGTCCCGGCGTCGGCGTCGCGTGCCGCCGCCATGAAGTTGCTCCACTCGTTGCAGTACTCCGAGACGACGTAGTACACGCGCTTCTCGATCTCCTGGTCGCAACCCACCAAGATCAGCGCGGCCGCCGCCACGTTCTTCAGCGCCATGGGTAGCAATCCTCGAGGGCCGTGTCGGGAGTTGGACATAGTCCCCCGGGCACCAGTTGTGCGCGCTCGGGCTCGTCCAGGAGCACGGCCAGAACGATGGCGCCAGCCGCCACGACCACCGCCCCCGCGGCGGCCCAGGGCCACCAGGTGACACCGGAGCCGGTCACGCTGCGACTGTCGGGCGCCCGGAGGGACGAATGGACACGATCGAGGAGCCGCGACCACGCGGCGGCGTCCTCCGGCTCGGGGGAGCTGGCGCGGCCGAGCTGTGACACGGCGAGCCCCACCACCTGCCGAAGAACGACCTCCACCCGAGCGCCGCCGACACCCGACGTCCCTCGTTCCGCTCGCCGGATGATGAGCACGATCGTCGATCCGTCGGCGGCGGCTGCGGCCCGCGCGGCCGAGTCGTCGAGATCGGCCGAGCGCAGGCCGCCGCCGATCTGCGCGAGGGCCGAGCTCGGGTCGGCCGGCGTCAGCTCGAGCGCGACCCTGCCGGCGCCCGCAACCGAGAGCGGCCGTACGAGGGTGGCAGCACCTCTCGCCCGCGCGACGAGCGCGTGCGGACCAGGCGGCAACATCACGGTTCGGTCGGGCGGCAGGGTCACCGGACGGCCGTCGATCTCGACCCTCGCGTCAGGGACGTTCGGGTCGGGGACGATCTCGAGCGGAGCCACGCTCGCCTGACTGCTGCGCCCCTCGTCGATGAGACCCGCGACGTCCGGCGGATAACGGTCGGCGTTGAACGACAAGCCGGGATCGATCGCGAGGGCGAAGAGGATGCGCTCGAGAGCCAAGCGAGGGGCACCGCGCTTCAGCTCGCAGGCAGCCGCAATCGACAGGAACGGTGGGAGCTCCGCGAGGAGGCCCTGCTCGGCGAGGCGCGGCACGAGGTCGGCATCGACCACGCGCGCGCCCGCCACGCACTCCTCGAAGTCCGCCTGGCGAAACGCCCGCTCGGCAGCCGCCATCGAGGCGTGGAGGCGATCGCGGAGAGTCGCCTGTGTGTCCCGGCGCGCCACCGGGCCGACGGTCCGCGGCGACAGCACGTGGGGCCGGGCATTTTCCACACGCCGCAGCGCCGCGGACAGCTCCCAAGTCCACGTCTGAGGGCAGTCGGAGCCGGCTAGGATCGTGACTCGCGTCGGCGACGACTGCTGCGCCCGGGCTGCGACCGGGAGGATCGACAGCGCCGCCAACGAGGCGGCAAGCCCCACAGGCACGCTCCGCTTCAGAATCGTCGACATCAGCCAGGGATCGTGGGCTCGCCTCTCTGCCCTTCCGATTGTGCAACACGACCTGCCGCTCGTGCGCCAGATTCTTCCGGGAGCGCAGCTCGCGTCAGGTCTCGGCGGGCGCCCGTTTCGGGGGGGAGATCGCCGGGCTGGCGGCGTATTCTACCCGGTCGAGGCTCCAATGCGACTTCCCCTCCCCTACCGGTTGTTGATCTTCGCGCTCCTCTGCTCCCTCGCTGCCTGCGGAAGCAGGCGGGTCAGCAGTGACGACGACGATGACGATGACGACTCCGCCGACGGCGACGCGGACGCCGACGCCGACGGCGACGCGGACGCCGACACCGACGCCGATGCAGACACGGACGCCGACACCGACACCGACGGCGACGGCGATACGGACGCCGACTCCGATACGGATTCGGACGGCGACGCGGACGAGGGAACCGAGATCTGCAATGGGCGGGACGACGACGGCGATGGCCGGATCGACGATGGGGATCCCGGAGGAGGCGAGCTCTGCAACACCGCCCTGGACGGCGCATGCGCGATGGGCACTACCCGCTGCGTCGGGGGCGAGATCGAGTGCGAGAGCAACTCCGACCCCGAGCCGGAGTCCTGCGCAAACATGGGCTCGGACGACGACTGCAACGGGTGGGAGGACGACGTGCCGCTCCTGGGCGACGCTTGCGACACGGGCATGGACGGCGACTGCGCCGACGGAACCTGGGTCTGCGAGGGACAGGCCCGCGTCTGCGAGCCGCCCGAGGGGGAGACGGAGATCTGCGACAACCTGGCCGACGAGGACTGCGACGGCCTCACCGACGAGGCCGGCTGCGAGGACTCCGAGTGCGGTGGCGGGTTCTCACCGCCCGACGTCGGGCTCGACGGGAGCGATGGCGCCAGTCAGGGCGAGTGGACCGTGTGCCGGGCGGACTGCGACGACGCTTGGGTCTCCGCGGCGACCGCCGACGGCGGCATCTACGACATGAACGACGTCTGTCAGGCGCTGGGCTACGAGACCTACGGACAGTTCGGCGGGACCTTCGGTACGGTATGCGGCTACGAGTACGAGGCGGGTCGCGAGCTCTACGAGGGATCGAACTCCTGCACGGCACCCGAGATCTGCTACACGGTGCACTGGCAGTGCACGCGCTAGACGCTACGAGAAGAACCGGGTGACGAGACCGATCGCGCGGCGGACCTTGCGCGTGTACGGCGGGTAGAACATCCCCAGGAGCGCCGGCCGGCCCTGCACGAGGACCGCTCGCTCGTGGGAGAAGTTCTTGAATCCGTAGAAGCCGTGGTAGCTGCCGAGACCGCTCTCGCCCACTCCCCCGAACGGGAGCTCGGGGTTCGCGAGGTGGAGGATGACGTTGTTGACGACGGAGCCGCCGGCCGTGGTGCCTGCCAGGATCCGCTCGACGCTCGAGCGGTCGCTGGAGAACACGTACAGGGCAAGGGGCTTGCCCCGTGATCGGATCGAGCCGAGCACGTCGTCCAGGTTCCGGTAGGACAGGATCGGCAGCACGGGCCCGAAGATCTCGTCCTGCATGATCGGCGAGCCATCCTTGACGCCGGACAGGATCGTGGGAGCGAGGTAGCGCTCCTCCACGTCGTGCACGCCGCCGATCTCGAGCGTCGCGCCGGCGGCCACGGATCGCTCGATCAGGTCATGGAGCTTGCGGACGGAGCCAGGGTCGACGATGCGGCAGAGGTCCTCGCTCTTGCGGCGCTCGTCCTCGGTGCCGCCGTAGCGCTGCGCGACGGTCCGCTTTGCGACCTCGATGAACTCCGTGGCGCGTGACTCGTGCACGAACACGTGGTTCGGCGCGACGCAGGTCTGACCGGCGTTGAGGTACTTCCCCCAGACCACGCGCTCGGCCGCCGCCTCCACGTCGGCCGTCTCGTCGATCACGACGGGGCACTGTCCGCCAAGCTCCAGGGTCACGGAGGCGAGGTGCTTGGAGGCTGCCGCCATGACGTCTCTCCCGATGCGGGTCGATCCGGTGAACATCACGTGGTCGAACGGAAGCTCCAGCATGAGCGTCGCGATCCAGGATGGTCCCGTGAAGATCGCGACCTCGTTCTCCGGGAAGACTTCCTGGAGCAAGCTCGCGACGAAGCGGCTCGTGGCGGGAACCTTGTCGGACGGCCGGCACATCACGCAGTTGCCCGCGGCGATCGCGGAGACCAGCGGCGCCAGGAGGAGGTTGAAGGGGTAGTTCCACGGCGAGAGGAGCAGCACGACGCCCTTCGGCTCGTAGCGGAGCATGCTGCGAGTGCCGAACAACGTCGGCGGCGAGCTCACGGGCACGGGCTCCATCCAGTGCCTCAGGTGCTTGATCGTGTGCTTGATCTCCGCGAGGACCGGCTGCAGCTCCGTGAGCTCCGCCTCCGCGGACGGCTTGCGGTAGTCCGCACGCAGCGCCTCCTCGAGCTCACCACGCCGCCGAAGTATCGCGTGCCGCAGGCTCACGAGCCGCGCGATCCGCTCCTGGGCGCTGGCGGCCGCCATCCTCCACCTGTTCGCCTTCAGCCGCTCGAAGGCCTCCTTGATCCGCGCGCCGGTCTCGGCCTTCGTCGCGTCCCTTCGCCCGTCACCCTTCACTGTCGTCGCCTCGAGCATCGCCCGTCCTTTCGCTAGCGCCTCCGACCGGCCGGGAGCATAGCCTCCGCGCCGGCGCTTCGTGTGACATCTGCCAGGTCAAGGCGCAAGCGAGCTCGCTTATTCAAGGCGAAGATCTTTCCACCCCGAGCGTGCCCGGGTGCTCCGGCGACCGTGGTAGCTTCGGTGCTCGTGGCCCGCGCGACCACCCTTCTCGTCCTGATGCTCGCGGCTCCAGCCCTGGCCGAGCCCGATGGGCTCGAGTCCATCTACCACGCGACCGTGGTGGAGCGTGGGACCCGAAGGCCGATCCTGGGCGCGACCGTGACGGTGGGTGAAGCGGTCGGCGTGAGCGCGGCCGACGGCACCGTCGAGATCGAAGGAGTCGCGGCCGGCTCCCACGAGCTCTCGGTCATCGCGGGCGGGTTCCGCCCCCTTCACGACACGGTCATCCTCGAGCCCAGGCAGCGGCTCGAGGAGGTCCTCCGCCTCGAGCCCGAAGGCGTCGGGAACCCCTACGAGACGGTGGTGAGGGCCGAACGCCCGCGCGAGGAGGTCGCGCGCCGCTCGCTGGGACGCGAGGAGCTCCGGAGCGTGCCCGGGACGTTCGGCGATCCCTTGAGGGCGATCCTCAACCTGCCCGGCATCGCACGAGCCCCGTTCGCGCTCGGGGTCCTGCTCGTCAGGGGCACGGGACCGGACGACAGCGCGGTCTTCGTCGACGGTCACGAGGTCCCGGCCATCTACCACTTCCTGGGTGGCCCGTCGGTCCTGAACGCCGACGTGCTCGAGCGCATCGACTACTACCCGGGCAGCTTCGGCGCGCGCTTCGGGAGGGCCATCGGCGGAGCGATCGACGTCGGGACGCATCCGGGCGACGCGACCGGCTGGCATGGCGACGCCGAGGTCGACCTCATCGACACGAGCCTCTTCGCGGAGGGACCGCTGTTCGGATTCACCGTCACGGCGGCGGCGCGCAGGTCCTACGTCGACGCGATCCTGCCTGCTTTCCTGCCGGACTCGGAGGACGGCGCCTCGGTCGCGGTCGTGCCCGTCTACTGGGACCTGCAGCTCCGGGTCGATCGCAAGCTCGGCGCACGCAATCGCATCTCCTTCCTCGTCTTCGGCTCGGACGACAAGCTCGACGTCGCCTCTTCCGACCCCGACGCCGCCAGGGACGTCGAGCTCGACGCGCATGTCGGCTTCTGGCGCGCGCAGGCGACCTGGAAGACCGAGATCGCACGCGGCGTCACCTCGGTCTTCAGCCCCCAGATCGGGTACGACCTCTTGACGCTCGACGCGGGCACGGGCACGAGCGTCGAGCTCGGGTTCGCGAGCTACCGCGCGCGCGAGGACCTGTCCTTCCGGCTCTCGCCCGCCGTGGAGCTGCGCGCGGGGCTCGACCTCGAGCACCTCGCCGAGACCGTGACCGCGATGGTGCCGGTCCTTCCGAACTACCGCACGCTCAACGCTCCTTGCTCCCACGGCGGCGGAGGGGAGGCGGACGGCAACAGGGAGGTCAACGACTCCGGCGACCTCGGCGACAACGAACGGGTCGACCGCGACCTGACCTACACGAACCTGGGCGCATGGGCGGAGGCGGTCCTCGAGATCCCCGGCGGTCTGAAGCTCATCCCCGGCCTGCGTTTCGAGCGCTACTCCTACGCCGAGGTCGATCCCTTCGTCGTCGATCCGAGGCTCACGCTCCGGTATTCGCTCGACGACAAGACGACCTTCAAGACGGCGCTCGGCATGTACCACCAGCCCGCGCCGCCGCAGTTTCTCGACGCAGAGTTCGGAAACCCGCGGCTCGACCCGGAGAGGTCCGAGCAGTACGCCGCGGGTTTCGAGCGCGTGCTGGCGGAGTCCTTGACCCTCGACGTGCAGGCGTTCTACTCGTCTCGCAGCGACCTCGTGGTCCTGTCCGAGGACGTGACGATCGCGGACGCGCTCGAGCGCGAGCTGTTCTCGAACGACGGCGAGGGGCGGTCGTATGGACTCGAGGTCCTCGTCAGGCACGAGCCGACCCGGCGCCTGTACGGCTGGATCTCCTACACGCTGTCCAGGTCGGAGATGCAGACCTCGCCCCAGCGCCCCGCGAAGCCCTTCTTCTTCGATCAGACCCACAACCTGATCGTCGTCGCGAGCTACCGCCTCGACGGCGGGTGGGAGCTGGGCACGCGGTTCCGCCTCGTGAGCGGACGCCCCGAGACACCGATCCTGGGATCGACGTTCGACGCCGACTCCGGGGGCTACTGCGCCGAGACCGGCCAGCCCGGGGATCAGCGCGGCCCGCTCTTCACACAGCTCGACCTGCGGATCGAGAAGACCTGGACGTTCGACCTCTGGCGCTTCTCGGCCTACCTCGACGTGCAGAACGTCTACAACGCCCAGAACCCCGAAGCGACGCTGCACGACTACCGTTTCCGCGACCACGCTCCGCTTCCCGGGCTTCCGATCCTGCCGACGCTCGGGATCCGAGGGAGGTTCTGACCGATGGCGGCGAGGCTCTTTCACCTGATCTGCATCGCGATGGTTGCCGGCTGCGCGGCCGACTTCGAGAGCCCCTCGGAGGTCCTGGATCTCCGCATCCTGGCGCTCCAGGCGACGCCGCCCGAGCTCCTGCTCGACGACGACCTCCCTCCCGTGGAGCTCGTCGCGCTGGTCGCCGACCCGAGGGATCCGGACCGCGAAGTGACCTATCGGTGGCGGGCCTGCGGGCTGACCGCGGAGCTCCGGTGCTCCGACGCGGACTGGTCGGTCGACCTCGGAGAGGGATCCGCGCCGGTGTCCAGCCTCACCGGCGTCCTCGAGATCGGTGACGACCTGCGCGCCGCAGCAGCCGAGACCGACACCTTCATGGGGTTCGGCGGGCTCTTCTTCGTCGCGCAGCTCACCCTCGAGGAGAGCGAAGCGGAACGGCGAGACGCCATCAAGCAGATCCCCGGATCCGCCGCCTTCCCCGGGGGGACGAGCGAGAATCGCAACCCCTCACCTCCGGGCTTGCTCCACGATGAGGCGGAATGGCCCGAGCCCGAGGTCCTCGAGGTCGCTCCCGGGGCCGAGGTCTCGGTCGAGCCGACCGCGCCCGGCGGCGACGCCGAGTCGTACTCGGTCTACCGCTTCGACCTCGGAGTGCAGGACCTCGAGGAGTACCTGGGCTACTCGTTCTTCGCCTCCGCCGGCACCTGGACCCGCGACGGCTCGGGTGGATCGCCCGACCCGATCTCCATCGAGACGAGCCTCGCCAGCGTCTGGACCGCGCCGGACGAGGAGGCCGACGTCACGATCTGGGTGGTCGTCCGCGACGGACGCGGCGGCACCGCCTGGACGCGGAGGGAAGTGCGGGTGCGGTAACGGCCGCGCGAGGCTACTCGCGTAGTGAGCACATGACGGCGCGCACCCGGGAAGACGCCGCCGTCTGCCGCGCCGCCACCCACGCTGCCGGCCTCGGGCTCGCGACGATCGCGAGGTCCACCGCGTCGACGCCGCGCCCGAGGCCTCGAGCGGCGGGACAGTCGACCGAGGACCAGCCGTCGGCCGAGCGCCTCGCGAGCGAGACACCCTCGGGTGACGGCCACGCGATCAAAGGCTCGCCGGAGGGCGTCGGCGCAACGGCCACTGCCGGGGCCGCTCGTGACCCTGACGGTCCGCCCAGATCCTCGACCACGGCGCCGCGGGCAAGGGCGACACGCGGTGTGCCATCGGCCGGCACGAGCGCCACGAGCGTGCCCGACTCCGTGAGCGCTGCGTCGAGCGCGACGAAGGAGCCAGGGACCGACGCCGAGCGCCCGAGCCCAGCACCTGGCTCGCCCTGTCGGACGAAGGCGTGCCCGGCGTCGTCGAGCCACGCGAGCGCCAGCGCTCTCGGGGTCGAAGCGAACGCCATCGCGGCCGCATGCTCGGCCAGGGGCGCATCCTCGACCTGCCAGCCTCTGTTCGCGCGGCGGGCAAGCCAGACGCGACCGCCCGCGGACCACACCAGGACGAGAGCGCCCCTGCTTCCGCCGAGCGCGACCTCGGCGATCGACGCGCCGCCGCCCGCAGCGACGCGACCTCCGATTCGCCGCCATTCCTCGCCGTCCCAGCGCATGGCGGAAAGGCCCCCGGCCTCGACGCCGACCAGAATCCGGTGGCCATCGGTGTAGCCCACCGCGGGTCTGGCTCCGGCGTGGCCTTGCGACGTGTCGACGCCGTCACGACCCAGGAGCGGCCAGCGTCCCCGCGTGGCTTCGCGTACCAGGATCCTCGAGCCTCTGGCGCGCGGCTCGTGCCAGGCGGCAAGGACCCGAGCTCCGTCGGTCGCCAGGAGCGGCGGCCCGGCACGACCCACTCTGATCGCCGGGAGCTCGGCGAGCGACGCCCACTCGTCGCCGTCATGGGCGAGGATCGCTCCTCGCCCGCCCGCTTCGAGCACCGCAGCGAGCACGCGAGCACCCGTGAAGAGGGAATCGACGGTGGCGCCAGGAGCGACGAGGGCCTCGGGAGCGTCGGAGTGCACCCAGGCCAGGTCGACCAGCTTCGAGAGGCGAAGCGTGCTTCGCCGCTCGCTCTGGTCACCGGCGCAATCCAGCCATACGACCCGGATCGGGTCGGCCGCCACCGCGAGCAGGACTGGCGGACAGGAGCTCTCTGCGACGAGATCGGGCACGGCGGCGCCAGACCGGGCCCCCTCTACCTGGATCGAGAGCTTCGCCGGCCGAGCCCCATCGGCAGGCCACGAGGTCACGATCGCCCGGCCGCCGGTCGAGACCGCAATCCTGGACTGCCCCGCGCGTTCCGGGTCCCGAACCGCGATCTGGGCCAGTGCCCGGCGGGCGTCGTCGGAGTCGGGCGTGATCGGCGTGAGCTCGCCTCCCTGCAGCCGGAAGATCTGCGGTCCCGCTTCGGAGCCGGTGACCAGCACCACCTCGTCGCCAAGGACCGCCAGACGGGGCTCGCCGAGCTCGAGCCGGAACGAGCCGAGGGCGAGGTCTTCTCCCTCACCGGGCGCGTTCGGCGGCACGTCGAGCCGGACCTCGATGTGCTCCGGCACGCGAAGCGGCTCTCGCCAGGCCGCCGGCGGCGACGAGCACGTGAACAGGGCCAGCGCGACGCAGGGCGAGAGGCGCGACACACGCCGAGGATATCAAGCAACGAGGAGCGCGGGCCTGAGGTAGCCTTCGCGAACGGCGTAGCCCTGCAGGCGCTTGGAGAGCATCCGCCGGGCGCGGTGCAGCCTGCTCATGACCGTCCCGAGCGGGCAGCCGACCACCTGCGCCACTTCCTTGTAGGACAGCTCGCTGACGTCGACGAGGAGGACCACCGCCCGGTACTCGGGAGGAAGCTCGCGGAGCGCACGGTCGACCTCGTCGGCCATCGCGGAGTCGGCCATGTCGATCGGCCGCCCCGCGCGCCTCTGAGCGGCCGAGAGGAGCTTCTCGGCGAGCAGCGGGTCCACGCTCGTGTCCAGGAGCACACGCTCGCGACGGCGCCGGCGATAGCCGTTGATGAACGTGTTCATGAGGATCCTGAAGAGCCAGGCGCGGCAGTTGGTGCCCTGCTCGAAATGCTCGAACGAGGCATACGCGCGCATCACAGTCTCCTGGACCAGGTCCTCGGCCTCGGCGGGGCTGTGGGTCAGCCGGACCGCCGTGCCGTAAAGCGCGTCGAGAAGCGAAAGTGCCTGCTCGCGGAACGCGACCTCGAGGCTCGTCTGCATGGGCCGGGAGAGCAGCAATCGAGGTGCCACCCCGCCGGAGCGGCTTTCCTCAAGGATTTCGGCCTGACATGCCTGTCAGAAATGACACGCGAACGTGGAGTCAGGGAGGCAGCGACAAGTTGTCAGCCCGGGCGAACCATGACACCCGGCAGCGCGGCGATGACGTCGCGGGCGATCATTCCGCGCTCGCCGTGCTGCTCGCGGGCGCGATCGCCGGCGAGGCCGTGGAGCATCACTCCGATGCGCGCTGCCTCGGCCTCTCCCATCCCCGCGGCCAGGAGCGCTCCGATGATCCCCGTCAGGACGTCTCCGGTGCCGCCGCTACCGAGCCCCGGGTTGTCGAACGGCGCGATCGCCAGCCGCCCCGACGGCTCTGCGATGACGGTGCGCGCACCCTTGAGGACGACGATCGCGCCCAGCCGCTTGGCCGTCTCGCGGGCGATGCCGATGCGGTCGGCCTGCACGGACCCGACGGCGACGCCGGCCAGCCGCGACATCTCGCCGGGATGCGGCGTCAGGATGACCGGTCGACCGCGACCCCGCAGGCTCGTCGAGTCACGAGCGAGGAGCGTGAGCGCGGAGGCATCGGCGACGGTCGGCAGATCCAGACCGAGCACCGCGGCGAGCATCCCCTGGGCAGCTTCGTCGAGATCCCATCCCGGGCCGATCGCGACGGCCGCCTTGTTCTGCGCGAGCTCCTCCAGCCCAGCGCGGCTCAGCTCGGCCGTCATCACCTCGACGACCTTGTGGTCCAGCGCCTCCCTGGCAGGCGCGCCCGTAGCGATCGTGACGAGGCCGGCGCCGGCCCGCATCGCGGCGTCGCCGCAGAGGAGCGCCGCGCCGGTGTGGCCAGTCGAGCCCGCGACGACGAGGAGATGCCCGGCGGTACCCTTGTGAGCCGTCGGCTGCCGCCTGGGCAGCGCCGCCCCCACGTCTCCTTCGTCGAGCAACTCGCCGTCGTGACCGACGGTGTTCAACACGCTAGGTGGCGCCCCGATCGAGACGACCCTGACGGAGCCGGCGAGCTCCGCGCCCGGATGGACGAGGAGCCCCCTCTTCAGGCCCGCGAACGTCACGGTACATGCGGCGTGCAGCGCGGGGCCGAGGAGCTGTCCGGTGTTCGAGTCCAGGCCGCTCGGAAGGTCGAGCGCGACCTTCGGGGCAGGCTCGTTCTCCATCGTCCGGATGGTCTCCGCGTGGACGCCCGCCACGGGCCGATCGAGCCCGGTCCCGAAGAGGGCGTCCACGATCAGGTCGGCCCGCGCGAGGATCTCCCGATGCGGCCCGAGCCCCGCCGGCGCGTCGATGACCGAACCGCCGGCGCGCTCGTAGGCATCCAGGTTCAGCTTCGCGTCCCCGGAGATCCGCGCCCGATCGGCGACGAGGAGGACGTCGCGCTCGATCCCGCGGATCGCCAGGTGGCGCGCGACGACCAGTCCGTCGCCGCCGTTGTTCCCGCCACCGCAGACGATCGCCACACGGCGCGGCCGCATCTGGGCGATGATCTCCGCGGCGCCCCTCCCCGCGTTCTCCATGAGGACGACTCCAGGGATCCCCACCTCGGTGATGGCCGCACGATCCACGGCCCTCATCTGCTCGCGCGTGTAGAACGGAATCATCGCGGCCCCATCGCGGCGACCATCTCGCGTACCGCCTTCTCGAGACCGACCTCGACCGCACGACAGACGATGCCGTGTCCGATGTTCAGCTCGACCACCTCGGTGATCGCCGCGACGGGACCGACGTCGTCGTAGTACAGGCCGTGACCGGCCGCGACCTCGAGCCCGAGGGCCCCTGCCCGCTGGGCGGCCGCTGCGAGCCTGGCGAGCTCACGCGCCTTCTCCGCCCCGTCCGTCGCACCGCAGTACTCGCCCGTGTGCAGCTCGACGGTCCTGGCGCCCGTGCGCGCCGCAGCCTCGATCTGCGCGAAGTCGGGGTTGACGAACAGGCTGACCCGGATGCCAGCGGAGGCCAACCTCGCGGCCGCCGCCGTCACGGCGCGCTCGCCCAGGGCGACGTCGAGACCTCCTTCGGTGGTGCGCTCCTCGCGTCGTTCGGGCACCAGCGTCGCCACGTCTGGACGCAGCCTCGAGGCGATCGACACCATCTCCTCGGTCAGCGCCATCTCGAGGTTGAAGACCGCTCCCGAGTCGGCGACGACCTTGCGAACCGCGTCGACGTCGGCGTCGGTGACGTGCCGGCGGTCCTCGCGAAGGTGCATCGTGATCCCGCGGGCGCCGGCCCCGAGGCACGTCCGGGCAGCGGTCACGAGGTCCGGGTACCGCGTGTCGCGCAGCCTCCTCAGCGTGGCGACGTGGTCGATGTTCACGTGCAGACGGACGGTCATGATGCCTCTCGGTCAGAGCGCCGACGGGTGGACCCCCGAGGAGCGCAGGAACTTCACGACGACCTCGTCGTCGCTCGCCGAGAGCTCCTGAGGGGTGCCGCTCGCCACGATCACCCCCTTGTACAGCATGCTGATGCGGTGGCCGACACGAAAAACGGTGGCCATGTCGTGGCTGATGACCACCGACGTGACGCCGAAGCGCTCGCGCATCTCGACGATCAGGTCGTCGACGCTGCGTGCGAGGACCGGATCGAGGCCGGTCGTCGGCTCGTCGTAGATCAGGATCTGCGGCTCGAGCATCAACGCCCTCGCGACGCCCACGCGCTTGCGCATGCCGCCCGACAGCTCGCCGGGCATCTTGTCCTCGGCGCCCTTCAGGTTCAGGTCCTCGAGGCGCTCGAGCACTCGCTGCCGGATCTCCCTCTCCGAGAGCCTCGTGTGCTCGCGCAGCGGGAACGCCACGTTGTCGTAGACGCTCATCGAGTCGAACAGCGCCGAGCCCTGGAAGACCATCCCGAACTTGCGCCGGACCTGGTTGAGCTCGACGTCGTTCATCGGGACGATGTCGACACCGTCGATGAGGACGTGGCCCGAGTCTGGTTTCTCGAGCCCGATGAGCTGCCGGAGAAGCACGGTCTTGCCCGCCCCCGACCCGCCGATGACGATGTTGATCCGCCCGCGCTCGAGCTCGAGGTTGACGCCCCTGAGCACCTGGTTGCCATCGTAGGACTTGTACAGATCGACGACGCGGATGTGGATGGGGTCGGGCCGCCCCGGCGCAGGAGGCTCACGAGCTTCCCGGCCGGCCCGCACGTCGCGCTCGCGTCGCATTCAGCCGCCAGAAGGTTAGCAGCTACACGGTCTTCAGGCGAAACGCGCGGTATGGTCTGAACCAGCAGCGATTACGGGGTGTTGGGGACCGGCGCGACGCGTTCGTGCGTGTCCCCGAGATCGGCCGCGATCGCGGCGATCTCCCGGTGCTTGGGCAACGACCAGATCTGGGCGCTGACCGATGGGTCCGAGGCTCGGGAGACGAGGCTCTCGATGTGGGCGACGGCGCGCTGGATGGCGGCTCGCGCCTCGGCGACGTGACCCAGCGCGGTCGCGGCGCGGTGCCATGCGACGAACGCGCCCGCCGCCATCTCCGAGGGGGCGCCCCGCGCTTCGTACGCGGCTCCGAGCGCCCGCGCCGCTTCGAGCGCCTCGGTGTGCCTGCCTTGCGCCACGAGGAGCTCGGCGACGACTCCGCGCACGTCGAGCTGCGTGCCCTCGTCGGCGCTCTCGGCGGCCGCGCCGAGACACTCCTCCACCTCCGCCGCCGCCTCCTCGGTCCGCTTCGCCCCGACGAGGATGGCGAGGACGTAGAGGCGGCACGCGGCCAAGAGTCGCGCCTCGCGGTGCTTCTGGGCCCACGAGAGCGCCTCGCGCTCGATGCGGAGGCCCTCCTCCGCCTCTCCCATCAGGAACAGGACGTAGCCGAGGTTGTGCCCGCACCACGCCGCCGTGTGCGCGTTGCCGACGCGTTCGGCCGCGATCCGCGCCTTGACGAGCTCGTCCCTGGACTCCTCGAGCCTGCCGAGCTCGAGGAGCGTGAAGGCGCGGTTCATCCGCGCGGTCACGGCCAGCCGGACATCGCCCGAGCGCTCGTGGGCGGAGGCCGCGAGCTCGTAGAACGACAGCGCCGACACGAGGTCGCCCGCCTTCGAGACCACGTAGGCGTTGGCCATGATCGAGTGGGCGCGGGCTACCATCGAGCCCGCGGCCTCCGCGATGTCGCGAGCTCTCCTCGCGGTCTCGAGCGCGTCGGAGAGCTTGCCGACCTGGGACTGGACCGACGCGAGGATCGCCAGCGCTCGGGCCGTGGCCGCGCCGTCCGCCTGCGCCTCGGCCTCTCGCGAGGCGCAGAGCGCGATCTCGGCGGCCCGCTCGAGATCGCCGACCGTCCGGCGGCAGAGCGCGAGAAGGTGAAGCGCGTGGGTGCGCTCGGGACCCGGCGGCAGCAGGGTGGAGGCCAGCTCTCCGTCGGCGGCGCTCTCGACGTACTTGCCGGCGTAGTACAGGACGTCCGCGCGCAGCGCGTGCACGCTTCCGCGATCGTGGGGGCTGTCGAGTCGCTCGAGGGCGGACGGCGCGACCCTGAGGACGGTCTCCACGTCGCCCACCGCGCCGGCGCGGCGCACCGCTTCCAGGAGGTATCCCGCCGCCGCGACGTCGTCGCCTCCCAGCGAGAGGTGTCTGGCGATCTCCTCGGGGTCGGACTCGTTGCGCTGCGCGAGCCACCGGCCCGCGAGCCTGTGCAGCGTCCGCCGCTCCTCCTCGGGAACGAGCGCGTACGCGACCTCGGCGACGATCGCCGAGCGAAAGCTCCACTCGATCTCCCCCGCGAGCCGGGGGCTCGCCCGGCGCGCGACGAGGTCCTGGCCCCTGAGCCGCCGCATTCGCTCCGGGGACGGCTCGACTCCGAGGGACCTGACCGCGCCCTCCCAGAACGACGTGCCGAGCACCGCGGCCCGCTTGCAGAGCTCCTTGTCGTCGATCGCGAGGTGGTCCAGGCGAGACTGGATCGCGGCCTCGACCGTCGGCGGCAGCGCACGGACCGGCTCGCCCGCCTCGATCGCGAGGAGGATCTCCTCGAGGAACAGGGGGTTGCCGCCGGCGCGCGCCAGGGCGCCCGCACGCGCCTCCTCGTCCAGAGCGGGAGCGAGGTGGGTCGCGAGCCTCTGTGCCTCGCCCTGGGACATCGGGGACAGAGCGACGTGGACCAGCTCGCCGACCTGTGGCTCCCCGCGGAGATCGAGCAGCTCGGGTCGGGTCACCGCCACCACGAACAAGGGAAGGGTCTCCGCGCGCCCGAGCAGGATCTCGCAGAGATCCCAGCTCAGGCCGTCCAGCCACTGCGCGTCCTCGATCTCGACCACGAGCGTGGCCCGCCCGGCCATCGCGCAGACCACGTCGCCCACCGCGAGCCGCAAGCGATCGCGCATCGCGGCCGCATCGCCCGCGGCGGCTCCGAGCGCCTCGGCTCGTCCAGGGAAGGGCACGCCGCAGAGCTCCCCGAGGAAGGGCGCGGTCGCCTCGGCCGCGTCGGCGTCGAAGAGCGAGCCCGCGAGCTCGAGGAGCCTCTGGCCGGCCTCGGAGTAGGGCTGCCCCTCGTGGACACCGGCGCGCGATGCGATGGCGGTGGCGAAGGCGCCGAACGCCGTGGCACGACGCGTCGGATCTCCTCGCAGGACGAGATGGTCCGCCTCGGGCGCGATGGCCGCGAGCCTGGCCGCGAGCTCCCGGGCGAGCCGGCTCTTGCCGATCCCCGGAGGACCGCTGACCAGCACGAGCCCCGCGCGCCGCTCGCTGGTCACGCGCTCGAAGGCACCGACGAGCCTGAGGAGCTCCGGCTCGCGGCCGACGAGGGGAGCCCGCGTGGTCCGCTTCCCGCGCGGCTCGCCCGCCTCGCGCTCGCGCACGACCTCGAGCGTTCCCCGCTCGCCGCGACCGAACTCGAAGGCGCCGCGCGCACGGCGATACGTCTCGGCGTCGGCCCAGACCTGGGTCGGCTCGGCGGAGTTCAGGGCATCGATCGCCGCCCCGACCGCCTCGCCCGCGACCTCGCCGCCCATCCCGGGCCTGGCGTACCCCGTCCCGACCCCCGAGCGCGCTCCCAGCGAGCGCAGGCGCAGGGCGGCGCGCAGCGCCCGCGACGGCTCGTCGCCCTCCGACTCCCGAACTCCGAAGATCGCCATCGCGCCGAGCCCGCGCAGGCTCACCGTCTCTGCACCCAGCTCCGCGGCCACGCCCGGCAGCGCGGCGATCCCGGGCCGCTGGTCCGTCACGAGGACGGTGACTATCCGGCGCTCCCGGATGGAGGTGGAGGTCGGCTCGGATCCGCCGGCCGAGGTCTCACCGTCGGACTCCACCTCGAGGGCCTGGCGCAGCGCGTCTCGCATGGCCACCGCGTCCGCGAACCGCAAGGAGGGCTCGGCTGCCATCGCCCGTACCAGCACCGCCTCGACGCCGGTGGGCAGGTCGGGACGGAGACGGCGCGGTGGATCGAACGCCGCCGCCGCGACCTTCGCGACCATCTCGAGGTCGCTGTCGGCCCGGAAGGGAGCCCGGCCGCAGAGCGCGCGGTACAGGGTCGCCCCGAGCCCGAAGATGTCCGTGGCCGGTCCGACCGCGTGTCCGCGGGCCTGCTCGGGAGCCATGTACGACAGGGTGCCTATGAGCTGTCCCGTCATGGTGAGCTCGGCCTCGACGGACTGCGCGGGCTTGGCGACGCCGAAGTCGATGAGGACGGCGCGCTCCCAGTCGTCCGCGTCCGGAGGCAGGCTGCCCCCCGTACCCGTTCCCGCTCCCGGCGCTCGAGCGAGGAAGATGTTCGACGGCTTGAGGTCGCGGTGCACGATGCCCGCGGCGTGCGCGGCGTCGAGGGCGGTGCAGGCGTCGATCCCGACCGAGAGCGACTGCCCGACGCCCAGCGTACCGCCGCGCAGTCGCGCCGAGAGCGTCTCCCCTTCGAGGAGCTCCATCGCGAGGAAAGGCTTCCCCGCGGCGTCGCCGATCTCGAAGACGCGGACGATGTTGGGGCTCTGCAAGGAAACGAGCGTCTGCGCCTCGCGCAGGAACCTCTTGAGCGCGCTCGGTGTCGCCGCTCCGCGCAGCATCTTCACCGCCCGCGGCTGGCCCGTCGGCAGGTGCAACGCGCGCCAGATCTGCCCCATCCCTCCCGAGTCGATGCTCTCGGCGACGCGGTAGTCCGGCCCGAGGTCAGGCCGTGGCGGCGGCGCCCGCTCGACGACCGTGACCGCCGGGTCGTCCCCGAGCGTGGACTCGTCGACGGGACAGCGGTCGAACGTCCCCGGGTACCGGTTGCCGCACTTGGGGCAGACGAGCACGGTGCGCCTACGATAGCACCGCGCGCCCGGTCACACGGGCGTTATGAGAGCCGTCAGGAGGTAGTCGAGGACGAGCACGGAGACCGATCCGAAGACGACCGCCTTCGTCACGGCCACCCCGACGCCCGCGGCGCCGCCCTTCGCCCAGAAGCCCTGGCGGCAGGCGATCAGCGTCACGACGTACCCGAAGATCGCGGCCTTGAGCAGACCGCCGAACAGATCGTCGGCGTCCACGTACCAGCGCACGCGATCCATGAACACGCCTGGATCGATCCCCAGGCTGCCGACCCCCACCATGTAGGCCCCCACCATGCCCGTGACCGTGAAGAGCATGCAGAGTGCCGGCATCATGACCACTCCGGCGAGGACGCGCGGGACTACGAGGTACTGCACCGGATTGACCGCCATGGTCGCGAGCGCGTCGATCTGGTCGGTGACGCGCATCGTGCCCAGCTCGGTCGCGATCGCGGAGCCCGCTCGCGAGGTGAGCATCAGGGAGGCGAAGACCGGCGACAGCTCGCGGGTGAGCGAGAGCGCGACGACTCCACCCACCATGCCCTCGGCGCCGAACTGTCGGAAGCCGTACACCGTCTGGAGCGCGAGGACGCCGCCCGAGAACCATCCGGTCAGGCTGATGATGAACACGGACTGGAAGCCGATGAACTCCATGGCCTCCACGAAGAGCGCGATCCGATACGGCGGTCGAAGCGACCACGTCGCCGAGCTCCACGCCAGGAGCGCGAGCTGGCCGACCTCCTCGACGAACGCCCGCGGCAGGCGGAGAACGGCGCCGAGCGCGGCCGTCGCCGGGCTCCTCTGGGCCTCCTCGGGGACTGTGCTACCCACCCTGCCCGGCGGGCGGCAGGTACACCCTCGGCACCCGGCGGGACAGCGAGGTCAGGACCTCGTACGAGATGGTCCCGGTGCGGGCGGCCACCTCTTTCGCCGTGATGGAGTCGCCGTCCTGGCGGCCGAGGACGACGACCTCGTCGCCGACCGCAACGTCGGGAATCTCCGTCACGTCGATCATCGCCATGTCCATGCAGACGTTGCCCACGATCGGGGCCCGCCGCCCGCGCACCAGGACCTCCCCCCGATTGGACAGGTGCCGCGAGAGGCCGTCTGCGTAGCCGATCGGCAGCGTGGCGATCCGCGTTCGTCTCGACGCCGTGAACGTCCCGGAGTAGCCCACGGTGGCGCCCTCGGGGATCTCGCGGAGCTGAACGACTGCGGTTCGGACGCGCATGGCGCTCGCGAGCCCCGGTGAGCCTTCGTCGACGGGGCTCTCGCCGTACAAGCTGATCCCCAGCCTCACCATGTCAAGCCGGGCCCGGGCGAAGCGGATCGCGGCGGCGCTGGCCGCGGCGTGGCGCACCTCCGGCTCGAGCCCGCGGCGGCGCAGGCCGCCCAGGACGGACGAGAACCGGTCGAGCTGCAAGAGGGTCGGCCCCTCGTCATGGGCGTCGGCGCTCGCCAGGTGCGTCATGGCTCCGATCACCCTGACGCTCGGGTGGCGCAGTAGCTCCCGGTGGAGTCGGGCGATCTCCAGAGGCCCGATGCCCATGCCGAGCCTGGACATCCCCGTGTCGAACTTGACGTGGACGACGAGAGGTCGTCCGCGAGAGGCCGCGGCCAGCATTCCGATCTGCCCTGCGTCGTAGACGACCGGCGTCAACCCGGCCCTGAGCGCCTCGGGGGCGGCGGCCGCGTGCACGCCGCCGAGAACGAGGATCGGCCGCGAGACCCCGGCCGAGCGGAGCTCGAGGCCCTCCTCCACCAGCGCGACCGCCAGGGCGTCGACGCCCGCGCGTTCGAGCGTCGTCGCGACCACCGCCGCGCCGTGGCCATAGGCATCGGCCTTGACGACCGCGATCACCCCGGCGGGGCTCACGACGGCCCGCATCACCTCGAAGTTGTGGACGATCGCACCGAGATCGACCTCGGCACACGTCGGGCGATGCGCCTCCAGTGGAAGCGAGTAACGGAGCCTTGCGGCCGCTGGTCGCCCTGTCCACATTCGTCGCGGCATCTGAAGTACCAGCCATCCGGGGATTCAGTCAACAGACATGCCAATGGGGCGCCCGGCAGTTCGCGGGTGCCGCCGTGTCGGAGGTGACGCCCTGCGTGGCCGGCTTTACACGACGAGCACCCTTGGGCTAAACCGCCGCTTCGCGATGGACGAGACGCAGGCGTCGATCGAGGTCCAGGTGAACGGTCAGCCGCGCTCGGTCGAACGGGGAGCAACGGTTGCGGCCCTCCTGTGCGCGCTGGGGCTCGGGGAGGTCCGCGTCGCGGTAGAGGTCAACCGGCAGGTGATCCCGCGCGCGCGTCACGCGACTCACGTCCTTCAGGCCGAAGACACCGTTGAAATCGTCCACTTCGTGGGAGGAGGTTGAAGTGATGGGAGAGATCTCGGACGGATCCGACCCCCTCGTCCTCGCCGGCCGCTCCTTCTCGTCGCGCCTCCTCCTGGGCACCGGGAAATACGCTTCGGTCGACCAGATGAAGGCCGCGCTCGCCGCCAGCGGCGCGTCCATCGTCACGGTGGCGGTCAGGAGGATCCCGCTCGGGGACGCCGGGCAAGCCGAGTTCTGGTCGGCGCTGAGGCCGTACACGCTGTTGCCCAACACCGCGGGTTGCCACACCGCCGAGGACGCGGTGAGGACGTGCCGCCTCGCCCGCGAGGCCGGCGCGGGGGACATCGTCAAGCTGGAGGTGATCGGCGACAAGCGCACGCTCTTTCCGGACACGGGCGAGCTCTTGAAGGCGGCGCCGATCCTCGTCAAGGAGGGTTTCGTCGTCCTGCCCTACACGAACGACGATCCCGTCGTGGCCAGGAGGCTCGAGGACGCGGGCTGCGCGGCGGTGATGCCTCTGGGCGCCCCCATCGGCTCCGCGCTGGGGATCCGCAATCCCGTGAACATCCGGATCTTGCGCGAGACGGTCGGAGTCCCGGTGATCGTCGACGCCGGAGTCGGAACGGCCTCCGACGCGGCAATAGCGATGGAGCTCGGCTGCGACGGGGTGCTGATGAACACGGGAATCGCAGGTGCGCGCGACCCGGTGCTCATGGCCCAAGCGATGCGCGAGGCCGTGAGCGCGGGTCGCAAGGCGTTCCTCGCCGGCAGGGTGGAGCCGAAGCTCCACGCGAGCGCGTCCAGCCCCCTGGGCGGGATGATCGGATAGTGCGATCGTCGCTGTTACTGCTCTCGACCGTGGCCACGCTGGGCGCCGCACCCGCGCAATGCGGCGACCCCGAGCCCATTCGATACGCGCGACGAGACGACGCGGCGGAGGTCGTCTACTCGCTGGGAAGACGCCTCTAAGCGCGGGGCGAACGCCGGGCGGCTCGCGAGACCTGGCGGTTCCTCGTCGACCGCTACCCCTCTAGCCGGTGGGCCGAGCGCGCGAGGATGCGGCTCGAGGCTGCCGACGCCGGCCAGGATCCGGGAGGGCGGCCGTGATACCCCGCCTGATGCTCGTCGTGGATCTCGCGCACATCGAGCTCGGCCGCGCCGCCACGCAGGATTTCGTGGCCGTGCAGATCCGCGATCGCGCTGCGAGCGGCCGCGCCCTCGCCGTCGCGGCGCGCGAGCTCGGCGCGGCCGGAGCGCGGGTGATCGTCAACGACCGCGCCGACGTGTGCCGCGCGACCGGCGCGGCCGGCGTGCACTTGCCGGAGGTCGGGCTATCGGTGGAGGACGCCCGCCGAGTGGTCGGCCCGGAGGCGCTCGTCGGCGTCTCCCTGCACGCCGACTCGGACCTCGGCCGGGCCACGGGCGCAGACTACGCCGTTTTCGGCCCGGTCTTCGCCTCGCCGGGCAAGGGTGACGGCGTCGGCCTCGGCGCCCTTGGGGCCGCGGCTCGCCGTCTCGCGATCCCCGTGCTGGCGATCGGCGGGATCGATCAGACGAACGCCCGCGCGGCCCTCGGCGCGGGAGCCGCGGGAGTCGCGGTGCTGCGCGCTGCGAGCCGGCTGGATGCGCTCCTCGAGGTGGTTCGATGAGAGGTCTGGGCCGCGCCGCGGGGTGGACGCTCCTCGTCCTCCTCGTCGCCTTCGTCGTCGCCAAGTTCCTCCTCTTCGAGATCGAGGAGCTCGGACACGACTACATGGCTCCGAACATCCTGACCGGTGATCAGATCGCCGTCTACACGCGCGCCAGCCCCGAGCGCGGCGACGTGGTCGTCTGCGAGCACCCGAGGGAGCCGGGACGCCGGGTCATCGGCAGGCTCGTTGGAGTCGCCGGGGACGAGGTTGCGATCGAGCGCGGAGCTCTCTTCCTGAACGGGACGGCGGTCGCCGTGACCTCACCGGAGCCGGACACGTTCCGCCTCACGGGAGATCAGGAGCTGCGCCTCGTTCGCGAGACGCTCGGCTCGGGCCGGAGCTGGCTGACGGCAGTCGACCCCGCCCACCCGGTGCAGATGCGGGAGGTGGAGGTCGAGTCCGGTTGGTACCTGCTCGCCGACAACCGGCCGAGCGGTACCGACAGCCGCGCCTTCGGCGAGGTCCACCCGTCGCTCTGCAAGGGAAGGGCGTTTCTGCTGCTCTTGCCCGGGCCCGGACAGGGTATAACCTCACCCGCCGATCGGCGCTTCACGTGGATCGAGTAACCAGATGGAGAAACCGATGAAGTCACTCACGCGCCTCGCGCTCCTGGTCTCGGCGAGCATCCCCGCCACCGCTCTCGCCCAAGAGCCCCCAGCCCAGCCGCAAGAGCCGCGCTACCTCCCGATGGTCCGCGAGGAGCTGGAGCACATGGGCCTACAGGCCCGGTGCACGACGGAGAACGCGAACCTCGGGCGCTGTCGCTACAGCTACCGATCGAACAGCCTGGGCGTCACGTTCGACATGGTGATGGAGTACAGCGACGAGAGCGACACGGTGTACATGTGGGCCAACCGCTACCTGATGCTCCCCGCTTCGAGCGCGCACCTCCTGCCCACGCTGCGTCGCATGATGGAGATGAACAACGAGATGCTGGTCGGCAAGCTCGAGTGGGATCCGTCGGACGGCGAGACACGCCTTGGAGCCGTCGTCTCGACTGACTCGAACTTCGATCGCCGCGCGTTCCGCTCCACCGTCCGCGCGCTGCACGTCCTCTGCGAGCGCTACTTCCGCGAGCTATCCGCCCTGGCGCGCGGTGAGGCCTCTCCTGGGCGGCAGTAGGGATTCGCGGCAGGCCCTCAGCCTCCCCAGGCGTCCGCCAGGGCGACGATCCGCGCGTTCTCGGCGACGCTCGACAGGAAGCTCGCTCGGAGGATCGGATCGATGATGCCGTCGGCCTTCGCGAGGAGCCGCTGGCGTGCGTCGGCGATTGCCGCCCTTGCCTCCGCGCGCAGCCCGGCACGGTCGAGCGACTCGGCGAAGACCAGGTCGAGGATGGCCTCGCCTTCGTCTATCCCGCCGAGGGAGTCTCGGATCCCGCGCGCCTCGCGCGCTACCGGCAGCGCCTCGCCCACCCTCCCTTGCTCCAGGAGCGCGCGGGCGAGCGCAGCGAGCGCGACCGCGCGCGACGAGGGCGCCAGGGACAGGATCTCGGCCGCTCGCCTGGCTTGCCGCTCCGCGTCCTCGTGGCGTCCCTGGATGCAGAGGATCGACGACAGGTACGTTCGCGATCCCCCTTCGAACCTGCCATCCCCCTGCTTCTCGAAGAACGCGACCGCACGCGCCTCGATCTCCCTCGCCTCCTCGAGCCTGCCGCGGCGACCCAGGACGTAGCCCAGGTTGTGCTCGGCATAGGCGGCCACGTTGTGCAGCCCCATCCGCCCGGCGGTCCCCAGCGCCCTCGTGAGCTCGGCCTCGGCGCGTTCGTACTGGCCCAGCTCCGCGCAGCCGAAGCCGAGCGTGGCTCGCGCGAGGCAGGCGTTTCGTTGATCGCGCGCCTCCTCGAACGCGGCGAGGGCCGCCTCGCTGCCGAACAGCGCCGCGGCCGGGTCTCCGATCTGGTGCGCGCGGATGGCGAAGACGCTGTAGGCCCACGCCGCGGCCGATCTCTCGAGCTGCGAGAAGTCCGGGGCGATCGTGCCCACGTGCTCGAGCAAGGCATCGACGGCGCCGTAGCGTCCGGCGAGGATGAGCATGACGGCGCTCCGGCAGATGCAGACGATCCTGGCGCTCTCGGCCTTCTCGTCCGCCGCCTGCGCAGAGGCGGCCGCGCGGCCCAGCTCGCCCACCCGGTCGTACTGCCCGAGCTGGCCGCCGGCGATGATGGAGAGGCCCACCGCCCCGAACCAAGCTGGGCTCCCGCGGACCAGCCCGGCGCCGTGGGGGCCGGGCGCGCCCCCACCCGTGGCTGCGGCCGCGCGGTCGATCGCTTCCTGGAGCTCGCCTCGCCAGAAGTGCGCCTCGGCCTGCACCAGGAGGAGCGCGCTCGAGACCTCACCCGTTGCGCCGCAGTCGATTCCGCGGTGGGCAAGGTCGATCGCGGCCTCGAGGTCGTTTCCCTCGAGCGCCTGCTCCGCGCCTTTTCGATACCAGTCGATCGCACGGTGTCTTTCGCCGGCGCGCACGAAGTGTTCGGCGATCACGGTGGCGCGGGGCTCGCCGACGCGCTCCAGGAAGCTGCCCGCGATCCGGTGTCCCAGAGCCCGGTCCTCCTCGGTCAGCATGGCGTACGCCGACTCGCGCAGGATCCGGTGCCTGAACGAGACGAGCTCCTCGCCCGGCACCTGCGGCGAGCCACGACGGACGAGGATCTCGCGCTCCACGAGGTCGTCGATTATCTCTCCGACCTTCGCCGCCCGGGGCCCCTGCCCTCCCTCGCCCAGGAGGGCCACCAGCCCGTCACGCGGGAACGAGTCGCCGAAGATGCTCGCCGCCCTGAGGACGCGCTTGGCGGGGGCCCCGAGAGCATCGAGCCGCACCTGGACCATCCCGAGGACTGTGTCGGGAAGACCCGGCGCCCCGCTCGCCACGGCCCTTATCAGCTCCTCGAGGAAGAAGGCGTTGCCGTCCGCCCGGTCGACGATCCGGGCGATCTCCTCGGGTGACGGGTCGTCGCCGAGCACCAGCCGGACGACCGATTCGCAGGCCCTGCGACCCAGGGGCGGCAGCCGAAGCTGCTGCACGTCGCGCTCCTCCCACAGCCCGGGAAAGACCGCGGCGACCTCGGGCCGAGCGAGGGCCAGGACCATCAGGGGCCGATCGCGCAGGTTGCGCAGGGCGGCGTCGACGAAGCGGACCGTGGGGCCGTCGCCGTCGTGGAGGTCCTCGAGGACGAGGAGCACCGGCTTGTGCGCGCATTCGTCGATGAGCCAGTCCTCCCATGCTGTCCTCATCGCGTCGCCCATCAGGACCGCGTCGGCCCGCGCCGCGCGGAGGGCCGGGCTCGCCTCGGCGCCGGCAGGGATCCCCGCGAGCTCGCCGAGCAGCTCCGCCCTTCGACCGAGCTCCGCCTGCGGGACGGCCCTGGCGAGCCGCTGGGCGAGCTTGCGCCTTCTCGTCTCGATCGGCTCTCCGTCCGCGATGCCGGCCGCGCGGCGGATGGCGTCGGCGACCATCGCGAACGGCGCCCCGGCGCCGAGCGAGTCGCCGCGCGCGTACAGGACCTCGACGGCCCTCTGCCGTTCGCGAAGCCTTCTGAGCAGCTCCTGCCTCAGGCGCGACTTTCCGCCCCCGGCGGGCGCCGTCACCAGGACGGCCCGGGCGACCTGCTCGCGCGCGCACTCGTCCAGGAGGTCTTCCAGCCACCTGAGCTCGCGCTCGCGGCCGACGCAGGGGACGAGCTTGCCCAGAAGCGGACGCGCCACTTCGAGGCAGTCGCGTTCGCCCGTGAGGGTGATGTGGTCCGCGCTCCGCTCGACCTCGAAGCGTGCGTCGAGCAGGCCCGCGGTCACTTCGTCGATCCGGACCCGACCTGCGGACGAGCCCTCGAGCGCCCGAACGCCGCGATCGATCACCTCGCCGACCGGGGGCCTCTGGGCGCCCGAGGCCAGGATCCCGCGTCCTGTCGCGAGCATCATCGGGGCGTCCGCGATCAGCTCGCGGAGCGCGAGCGCGCAGCGTGCGGCCCTCACGGCCTGGTCGGTGGCGATCTCCTCCCCGGCGAGCGTCGCGATGACGGCGCCGTCCGCGAGCACCTCCAGGACAGCGCCGTAGGGCGCGACCGCGGCGCGCAGCGCCTCCACCCGTTCGCTCTCCTCCTCCACCGAGACGGTCGGCGGGATCTCCCCCGCGGACCGCGCAGCCGGGGCGGCGGCGAGGACCACGCAGACGATCCGCTGCTCGCTCGCGGTGAGCGCGGGACCACGGGCGACGACCGGCGCGGCCCCACTGCCCGGCATCTCGCCCAGCGTCCCGAGCTCGCCCAGTACGCTCGCGGCGTCGCGTGGTCGCCTGTCGGGATCCTTGGCGAGCATGCGCGTGCACAGATCGTCGAGCTCCTCCGGAACCTGCTCGGAGAGCTCGCGCGCCGAGGGCGGCTCGTCGAGGAGGATCTTCGCGAGCACCGCGGTCTCGTGCTCGCCGCCGAACGCGGTCCGCCCGGTGAGGCATTCGAAGAGCACGCAGCCGAGCGAGAAGACATCGGCCCGGGAGTCGATCTCGCGTTCGCCCCGCGCCTGCTCGGGCGCCATGTAATCGAGCGTGCCGATCATGGTCCCCGTACGAGTGACTGCGCGCGCCCTCTGCTCTCGCACTCGTCGGGCCAGGCCGAAGTCCACGATCTTGGGCCGGTCGATCCGGCCCTCGCAGAGGAACAGGTTCGACGGCTTGATGTCCCGGTGCACGACGCCCCGGCTGTGAGCGGCGGCCAGGGCGTCGGCGACACGGCCGAGCAGCGTCACGGCCTCCGCGACCGTCAGGCCCTCGCGCGCCAGTCGGCCGGCGAGGTCCTCGCCGTCGAGCCACTCCATCACCAGGTAAGCGGCGTCGGCGGTACGGCCGTGGTCGACGTAGCGGACGATTCCAGGGTGCGCGAGCTGGCCGAGGAGGGTCGCCTCCCGCGCGAAGCGCTCGCTCTCGACGGCCCCGCGCCCGTGGAGGATCTTGACCGCGACCGGGCGGCCGCCCTGGAGGTCTCTGGCCCTCCAGACCGTACCCATTCCACCGCTTCCGGCCTCGACCTCGAGCTCGTACCGATCGGCGATCGTGCGGCCAGCTTCCACGGACGGGACGAGGTTAACAAGTTCCCAAGCGAGAGTCCCGAAACTCCCTACTCAGGCGGAGCTGCGCAGCCGGCGACCCAGTCCTCGGAGCAGAGCGTGTCGCTCTCGGCGCAGGTGGGCACGATCGTGACGCGAGTGGTGATCGTCCGCGGCGCAAGCTCGTCGCACTCGGAGGGCTCCTCGACGAGGGCGACCTCGAGGTCGAGCTCGCGTCCTCCCATGGCCACGCCGGGCGCGTTCGAGGGGCAGATGAACGTGGCCTGCCCGCGGGGAAGCGTGAAGCTGCCGGCGCCGTCGTCGACGAGACGGAAGCGGTCCTCCTGGTATCGGATGACCTGGGTGGCCCCCGGCTCGCGGATGCTGCGGCGGAAGACGACACGGTTCGGGCAGATCCCCTTGGCCCGCACCTGGAAGAAGCCGTGGTAGCCCTGCTGCGGCCCGGGGAACAGGTCGACTCTCCCGTCGGCGGATAGCTCGAAGAAATCCGGCCGCTCCGGATCGCCGGTCCCGACGTCGAAGCTGCCCTCGACGTCATGGGCGGCCGAGCAGTCGGCGTCTCCCTCGGCCGGACAGTCGTCGCCGTCGTCGTCGCCGCAACCGGCGATGACGAGCGCGAGCCCTAGAAACAGTAAAGTGCTCCCTGATCGGTGAGCTTCGGGGTGTAGAAGGCGAAGAGGTTGCAATGCTCCTCGAACTCGACGTGGGGACCAAACACGATGTCATAGTCCTCGCCGTTGTGGAAGGAGCAGGTATAGGAGAGCCCCCCGCCAGCCGGGATCGCCACCCCTGATTCGCCGAGTGTCTGGAATGGCGGGTCGTCCCAGGCGGTGCTCTCGTAGAGGACGTCGCCGGCCCTGCCCTGGTCGTCGGCGACCGCCACGGTGAACTCGCTCCCCCGACTATGGAAGTGGCCGGAGAGCGCCAGGAGCTGGATCGCGTCGGGAACCCGGCAGACCGAGGTGTACGAGGCGTCCTCGCCGGACTTGAGGTAGAGGTTCCGGTTGTTCGCGAACATCGAGCCCATCTCCGCGGTCACCTCGCGGTCCGGGATGCCGTGGAAGTTGATCACCACCTCTCCGAGGCCGCTCGAGGTCTCTTGCGTCTCGCCGTTGACGTAATGGGTCTGGATCATGATCAGCTCGCCCTCGGTCAGCCGGACCGCGACTCCCTCGGGGAGCTGCCACTCGACCACTCCGCCGCCTCGCGCACCCGAGGAGACCTGCGAGTTGACGATGAGGCCCCAGTCCTGGAACGGAAGGCTGTCCCAGCAGCCGCGCTGGACCTCGCCGTCGTCGAAGGACGATGGCTCCGAGACGCGGAACATGTTCATGTGGTGGGTTCCGCCGGCCTGCGCGATCTCGAACCGGTTGACGTTGGTCGCCTCCGGCACGCGGAAGTAGTAACAGTCCTGCAGCTCGCTCCCGGCGGGCACGTCGAACGAGCCCGTGCCGAGCTGGAAACCCGTCCGGGGCGCCGGGAGGTCGACGCGCTCCGGCTCGGCGTCGCTGCATCCGTCGAGACCGCAGACGAGTGACATGATCGGCGCCCACGCGCTCGAGCCCCTGGCCGGCGCTCTCATCGCTCACCTCCATCGGAGACGGTGAGGCTGGTCGTCCCGCGCACTCCCAGGAAGGTCGCAGCGATGGTCGCCTGACCGGCCTCGACGCCCGTGACCCTGCCCTTGTTCTCGCCATCGTCGACGCTCGCCGCGGCGAGGTTGTTGCACGCCCAGCTCGCCTGCTGCGTGACGTCCTCTTCGGAGCCGTCCTGGAGCGTCGCGGTCGCGGTCAGCTCGATCGAGTCGCCCACCTCGACGGCCGGGCCCGTGGGAGCCACGCGCACCGACTCGACGTCGTCCGCCAGGACCTCGACGTCCACGCTCGCGATCGGACCATCCGGATGCGTCGCGGTGACCGTCGTGGCTCCGCGGGACATTCCCCGCGCGATGCCGATGTCGTCGACCGCGAGGATCGACTCGTCGGCGACCGACCAGGCGACCACGGAGTTCTGATCGTACGAGAAGCCGTCGGCGGTCATCGCCTCGGCCACGAGCTGGATTCTTCGTCCACGAGACACGACCGGGCTCGCCGGACGGATGCGGAGCTCGGAGACGACGGCGTCATTGGTGGCGGGCTCGCTGCCGGTACATGCGAGCCCGCCGGCCAGCAAGAGCCAGATGACATGTCTCATACCGTCTGGCCCCAAGCAAGCCCGATACCCGGTCGAAAAACGAGTCATTTCCTTGTCACCCGTCGAGTAGGCTGACTGATCTCAGATCGCTTGTGGCACATTGCCCTGTGCGGCCTCGCGCCGATGTCCTCGAGGCTCATCCACTCTGCGAATCTTGGCGCCAGTTCGCCTTTGCGCGAGTCTTCTCGTCGCATGAGCATCTCACCAGGACGAAGAGCGGTCCTCCATCTGCGTGCGGCGGACCCGAAGCTGGCCCGCGTCATCGAACAGGTAGGGCGCTGCCGGTTCCGGGTCAACGCCCAGCGGAGCCACTTCTGCGCCCTCTGCCGCGCCATCGTCTACCAGCAGCTCTCGGGCAAGGCCGCCGCCACCATCTACGGCCGCTTCGAGGAGCTCCACGGCGGTCGGACGCCATCGCCGGAGGAGCTCCTGTGCACCCCCGGGGATCGGCTGCGCGCGGCCGGGCTGTCGCGGCAGAAGCTCGGCTACCTGCGCGACCTCGCCTCGAAGGTCGCGAGCCGCGAGGTCGCGCTCGACTCGATCGACTTCCTTGCCGACGAGGAGGTGATCGAGACGCTCGTGCAGGTCCACGGGATCGGCCGCTGGACGGCGCAGATGTTCCTCATCTTCCAGCTTGGTCGGCAGGACGTCCTGCCGGAGCTCGACCTGGGCATCCAGAAGGCTATCCAGCGCGCCTACCGGCTGCGCTCTCTGCCGCGGCCGCGGGACGTGGTCCGGATCGGCGCGCCGTGGCGCCCATACGCAACCGTCGCGTCCTGGTACCTCTGGAGCAGCCTCGCTCAGGTCGACGGACCGTGATGGCGCTACTCGTCGGTGAACATCAGGGGCAGCGAGACCTGCACCCTGCCCCGGCCGGAGCCGCCAGGATAGCGGAGGCCACCCATCCGCTCGACGACGCAGCGGGCGAGCTCCCCATTTCCGATGGAGTCGACCTCGACACGCAAGCCCGAGACGGCACCCGCGGCGTCGACGTCCATCGCGACCACGAGGCTGCCGCGCGTGCGACCCCCGGCCCTGGCCCCGACGGCCCGACACGGGCGGACGAGCGCGGAGATCGTGGCGCCCCCCCCCGCGATGAAGGCGTCGATCGCGGCCCTGCGCCTCGCGTCGCCCGTGACCGTCGGAGGTGCGACGGTCACCGAGCCGGCGTCCATGGTGGGGCTCTGCGCGCTTCCCCCAGGCCCGGGCTCCGGCGGGCTCGAGGGCAGCACCTCGTCGAGTCGCTCCGTCTGCATCCGCGCCAGGACGCGACCTGACGGGTCGACCACCTCGGAGAAAGCCAGATCCGCCCGCACGGCCATGGAGCCCGATGGTCGAACCAGGCACGGATCCGACTCGGTGTCGTCGAAGGCCACGAGGAAGCCGATCACGAGCCGCGCGCGTCCGCGGCCGACCTGATCGACCAGCGCTCTGGCGCGATCCGGCTCCACCTCGAAGGCAATCGGTTCGTTGCTGGACGTGTACAGCGTCACGACGCCGCCGAAGAACCGAAATGCATGTCGGGTGTCGACCGGCAGGACGCCGCTCTCGAAGTCGTACTCGCCGAAGCGGAACGCACCCTGAGGAAGGGTGGCGCGATAGAGCGTCTCGAGCGTCTGCAGCCGGGCCTCCGCGTGCCTCATGCGGGCCTGTCCGCGCTGGAACGCGTCGCCCGGGAAGGCGACCCGATCGGTGGGCCTCGCTGCACGGCACACCTGGCAGAACGCGGCAATCGTCGTGAGCTCGCGCTCGGCAGCCCGGGCCTGCGAGGCCTCGAGGAGCATCAGGGCGAGGATCGACCACTTGCGCATCGCTTTGTCCCCAAGTACAGGACCGCCGACATGACTTCGTCAACCACGATGTTATCGATCCTCGTCCTGGCGCTTGCCCCAGGATGCGGCGGCCCGACCGCGGCCCCCCCCGGTGCTACGCGCACGGCGGCGAAGGCGCTACGCTCGGCGCCGGCCGAGCGACCACCCTCCGAGATGGACCCCGTAAGAGCCGCGCTCTCAGAGCTGAACCGGACCGCCCGCGCGGGTGCCGTGAGCGAGACGATGTTCGGCGTCGTGGTCGCGGACCCCTACCGTTCGCTCGAGTCGGACACGCCTGCCACGAAGGCGTGGATCGACGCGCAGAACGACCGCACCGCGCGAGCGCTGGCCCGACTGGCCGACCCGGCGAGGCTCCAGCGGCTCGAGCGGCTGCTCTCGATCGGCGTGATCACCAGGCCGGCGATCGGTGGCACCAGCGTGTTCTTCCTGCGCCGAGAGGGCGAGCGAGAGCAGCCGGCGCTGTACGTATCGCAGCGTGGTCGGGTCCGCGCAGAGCCGGTCGTGGATCCCGTGACGGTCGGTCCCCGCGTCGCGCTCGACTGGTACGAGCCTTCGCCGTCCGGCCGCCTCGTCGCCTATGGCCTCTCCGACAATGGAGACGAGCGCAGCACGCTGAAGATCGCGGAGGTCTCGACCGGTCGGATCCTCCCGGACACGATCCCGCGCACCAAGTGGTCGAGGATCTCCTGGCTCAACGACGAGCGAGGCTTCTACTACACCCGCTACCCGGCCCCCGGCGAGCCCGCCTACGACCCGGACCACGAGGACACGTACTTCCCTCGCCTCTTCTTCCACGCCCTCGGAACGGACCCGGCCGCGGACCCGCTGATCTTCGGCGGCGAGCGGGGCACCGACTTCCCGGGCGCGGAGGTCTCGCCCGACGACCGCTGGGTCGCCATCAACGTCTTTCGCGGCTGGTCGGCGTCGGACGTGTATCTCCTGGACCGGCGTGCCACGGGCTCGGCGGCGACGCCGCGGCCCGTGGTCGTCGGCACGGACGACCTGACCACCGGCCGCGTCCATCGAGGGCGTCTGTGGCTCCACACCAACGTCGGCGCGCCACGCTACCGGATCGCGACGGCCGACCCACGAACGGCAGCGGGCCCCGAGACCTGGACGGACGTCGTCGCAGAGGGACCGGCGACGATCGACGCCTTCACGCTCTCGGCGAACCGGATCGTCGTCCACACGATCGACGACGTGCGATCGCGGTTGCACGTCTACCGGCCCGACGGCCGGCTCGAACGCGAGATCGAGCTCCCCACGCGCGGGTCCGTGGACGGGCTGGCCGCGAGCCCGCGCGCGGACAGGGTCGCGTTCGCTTGGAGCTCCTTCTTCTTCCCGCCCGCGCTGTACTCGTTCGATCTGCGCGCCGCACGCCTCGACAAGCTGGCGGAGGTCTCGAGCGACTTCGACGTCAGCGGCTTCGAGCTCGAGCAGGCCCGGGTCCCCTCGGCGGACGGCACGCCGATCAACGTGTACCTCGTTCACCGGCGGGGCATGGCTCGCGACGGCCAGAACCCCGTCCTCGTGAACGGCTACGGCGGCTTCAACATCTCGCTGTTGCCCACGTTCGCGCGGACGGCCCTGTTCTGGCTCGAGCAGGGCGGCGTCTGGGCCGTCGCGAACCTTCGCGGCGGCGGCGAGGGCGGCGAGGCCTGGCACCGCGCGGGGAACCTGGAGAACAAGCCCCGGGTGTTCGAGGACTTCGAGGCCGTGCTGCGATGGCTCTCGTCGAGCGGGATCTCGAGCCCCGATCGGATCGCGATCACGGGAGGCTCGAACGGGGGGCTCCTGATGGGGGCGATGATCACGCGAGCCCCCGAGGCGTTCCGCGCGGCCACGACCTACGTCGGGTTGTACGACATGCTTCGCTACGATCGCTTTCCGCCTGCGGAGCTCTGGGTCACCGAGTACGGGACCGCGCAGAACGAGGCGCAGTTCCGCGTGCTGTACGGCTACTCGCCCTACCACCGCGTGCGAGACGGCGTTCGCTATCCGGCGGTCCTCGTCGAGACGGCGGACCACGACAGCCGTGTCTACTGGGGGCACTCGACGAAGTTCGCGGCCCGGCTGCAGGAGGCCCAGGCGGGCGATCTCCCCATCTACTTCCACATGGAGCGCCAGGTCGGCCACGGCGCGGGCACGCGGCTGACCGACCTCGTGCGGCGCTTCGACCGCGCCTACGCCTTCCTCGAAGATCAGCTCGGGATGCGGCGCTGAGTCTTCAGGAACAGGTGGACCAGTCCCCCCACTGGCAGCCGGCCGTGCAGGTCCGCGAGCGGCTTCCTCCGGGCGGCGGGGAACAGGCCTCGTTCTGGGTGTCGCCCGGCTGGCACCCGGTCTCGCCGACGCAGCCGCTCCACGAGCAGCCCGGGCCACAGGCCTGGGACCCGGTCCCGCAGTTGCCGCAGCTTTGCGTGTCCCCCAGCGTGCACTCGCCCTGGCCGGTGCAGCTTCCCCAGTCTCCCCAGGCACAGCTCGAGGTACAGGTCCGCGTCTCCGTACCACACCGGGTGCAGGGTCTCGTGTCCGGCTCGTTCGGCGTGCAGTCCCCCTCGCCCGTGCAGTTCCCCCAGCCGGGCCACTGGCAGTTCGCACAGGTCCGCGAGTGCGTGCCACAGTTGCCGCAGACCTCGTCCTGGGTCTGGCCGTTCTGGCATGCGCCCTCGTTCCCGCAGTTGCTCCAGTTGCCCCAAGCGCAGGCGGCGGTGCACGAGCGCTCGCGCGTCCCGCAGAGCTGTCCGCAGGGCTCGCTCTGTGGCGCTCCGTTCGGATCGCACTCGCCCTGGCCGTTGCAGTTCCCGAAGCCGCCCCACTCGCAGTCGGCCCCGCAGACACGCTCCTGGCTGCCACAGTTGCCGCACGTCTGAGGGTCCCTGTCGCCCGGCGTACAAGCACCCTCGCCACCGCAGCCGCCCCACGCGCCCCACCCGCATTGCTGGGAGCAGGTGCGCCTCCTCGAGCCGCAGCGGCCGCACACCTCGTCCTCGTTCTGGCCGGGAGAGCAGGCTCCCTCTCCGCCGCAGCCGCTCCAATTGCCCCAGGTGCAGTCGTTCCGGCACGTCTGCGTCTCGGTCCCGCAGTTGCCGCAGCCGCGGCTATTCACCTCGCCCGGCTCGCAGCCCTGGTCGAAGCACGGGCTCCACCCCTCCCACTGGCAGTCGCCGCCGCAGGTCCGCTCCTTGTGCCCGCAGTTGCCGCAGCCGTCGCTGTCCTGGTCGAGGAAGGAGCACACGCCCTCGCCCTGGCATGAACCCCAGGTTCCCCACGTGCAACCTCCGGTGCACCGGCGCTCGCGCCGCCCGCACAGCCCGCATCGCTCGTCGTCGCTCTCCCCTGGCGGACAATCGCCGGCGCAGGCGCCGCCGCAGCAGTAACGCCCGCCGCCGCAGGGCGTACCGTCAGCCACGGCATCGGTCCGACATACTCCACCCTCGCAGCTCGCCGTCTGGCAGGGAGGCTCGGGGCACACGACGCCGCAACCCCCGCAGTTGCGCACGTCGGTTCTCCGGTTCTTGCAGCCGTCCGGGCAGCAGTAGCTGTCCTCGCCGCCGCCGCACGTGCTGCCGCCGTCGCAGGTGCAGCGACCGTCGATGCAGGAGTCGGCCTGGCAGAGCGTTCCGTCGCAGGCGGGGTTGCAGTCGTCACGGCAGCCGCCGCAGTTCTGCAGGTCCGAGCCGAAGTCGATGTCCACCCACCCGTCGCCGCCCGGATCCCGCCCGGGGATGTAGACGCAGCCTGCTCCGGCCGATCCCACCTCGTTGACGACGCCGTCGCAGTCGTCGTCGACCCCGTTGCAGATCTCCGGCCGCTCCGGGTTGACCGTGGAGTCGGCGTCGTCGCAGTCGTTCTCCGAGCTCCAGCCGTCCGAGTCACCGTCGTCCTCGCAGGTCGAGTCGGCGCCCGAGCAGTCGCTGGAGCCGCCTCCGCACTCGTCGGGCGCGTCCGGGTAGATGGCGGCGTCGCCGTCGTCACAGTCGGAGCCGCCCGCGCCCTCGCTCACGTACCCGTCGCCATCCGCGTCACCGGCCGAGCACGTCTCGTCTCCGCCCGAGCAGTCCTCGTCGATCCCGTTTCCGCACACGATCTGGGTCGCCCCCGGCTTGGCGCCGGCGTTGCAGTCGTTGCAGTCATCGCCCACCGTCGACCCGTCCCCGTCGAGGTCGTCGCTCAGACAGGCACTGACCTCGTCGACGAGGCCGTTGCAGTTGTTGTCGAGCCCGTCGCATTCGCCGCCCGGCGTCTCCGTCGCGCCCGGGAACACGTCCTTGCTCGAGTCGTCGCAGTCGCAGCTCTCGCCGGGCGCCGCGTCCTCGGCGCAGCTCGCCACGCCGTCGCCGTCGCCGTCGCAGCGCTGGTCCTCGCCGTCGCAGTCGTCGTCCACGTCGTTCTCGCACAGCCCGGCGCCCGGGTCCGAGCTCTCGACGACGCCCGGGTTGACCGTCCTCTTCCCGTCGTCGCAGTCGCAGCTCGACGTGTCGGCGGCGTCCGGGCGGCATCCGGTGAAGCCGTCGCCATCGGCGTCCTCGCAGCGCGCATCCTCGCCGTCACAGTCCTGGTCGACGTCGTCCTCGCACTGCTCGGGCGCTCCAGGGTTGATCTCGAGGCTCGAGTCGTCGCAGTCGACGGCCCATTCGGTGGGGCACTGGTTCTTGCAGCCGATCTCGGCGACCTCGCCTTCGACCGCCATCCGCTCCCGGCATGTCTCCTCGGTGGGCCAGGTGTCGCCGTCGGAGTCGAGCTCGTCCACGGGCACGAGGAGGACCTCGGACCTCGTGACGCCCAGGACCGAGTAGCACCTGGTGGCGCTCAGCGTCGCGCCGGCCCCCGTGGCCGCGACGTGGACGAGGTACTGGCCCGCCCCGTGGAGCTGGATTCCGATCCGCAACGGCACGTCGCGGCTGATCTCGTCTGCCAGCGAGATCCGCGGAGAAGTCGCCCTGAGCGACGATTGCAGGTCCCTGACCGTCACGTCGACGTCGGAATTCGCGGCGAACCCCTGATCGCCGTACGCGCTGATGAGAATGGCGTACTCCTCGGACTCGCACCCCACGAGAACGAGCAAGGCGGCCAGCAGGGCCCCCCGGAAACGCCGGAACGAGCTCACCCCGACCGATGGTATCAGGAAAATGTTTTGCTAGGATGCGCGCACCGATGAAGAGGGCACGCACCGCCGTAGTGATCTTCCCCGGGTCGAACTGCGACCACGACGTCTGGCACGTCTGGCAGAGGGTCCTGGGCCGCCCCGTCGAGTACGTCTTTCACACGAGCACCTCCCTCGCGGGGTTCGACGCGGTGGTCCTGCCCGGCGGCTTCTCCTACGGCGACTACCTGCGGTCTGGTGCCATCGCCCGCTTCTCGCCCATCATGCAGAGCGTCGTCGCCTTCGCGAAGGCAGGCGGACCGGTCCTGGGGATCTGCAACGGCTTCCAGGTGCTCACCGAGGCGGGGCTGCTCGCGGGCGCCCTGACGCGGAACCGCACGCTGCGCTTCGAGTGCCGCGACGTGCACATCGTCGCCGAGGCCGGGGGCTCCATGTCGGAGCACAGCCCTCCTGGAACGGTCCTCCGGATGCCGATCGCCCACGCCGACGGCCGGTTCGTCGCGGACGCCCAGACCTTGCGACGGCTCGAGGGCGAGGGGCTGGTCGCCTTCCGCTACTGCGAGGAGCGCGGCGCGGTGACGGACGCGGCGAACCCCAACGGCTCGGCGAACGGCATCGCCGGGATCTACAACGACGCGAGGAACGTGCTCGGCCTCATGCCTCACCCCGAGCGTGCGTCCGAGGAGGTCCTCGGCTGCACCGACGGCCTCGCCATCCTCCGCGGCCTCGCCGATCTCGCCGCAAAGAGGGCAGCATGATCGATCCCGAGCTCGGCATTCCGGGGCGCCACCTGCGCTCACGAGCTCGCAGAAAGGGAGCGGAGGCCGATTCAGATCCTCCCCGAAGGGGACTCGGCCGAAGCGAGCGGCGCATCGAGCTACGAGGCGGGGGGGCCCGCGGGGGGGTCGCAGACCCACCCGCGCTCGATAGGAGAGCCGAATGAACGAGCCGAAGGTCACGCTGGAAGCGGCCCTCGAGCACGGCCTTCGCCCCGAGGAGTACGAGCGGGCGCGGGCCTCGGTGGGACGGGACCTGACCTGGGCGGAGCTCGGGGTCTTCTCGGTGATGTGGAGCGAGCACTGCTCGTACAAGAGCTCGCGGGTCCACCTCTCGAAGCTGCCCACGAAGGGGCCGAGGGTCGTTCAGGGGCCGGGAGAGAACGCGGGCGTCGTCGACATCGGCGACGGCTGGTCGGTGGTCTTCAAGATGGAGAGTCACAATCACCCGTCGTTCATCGAGCCGTACCAGGGCGCCGCCACGGGTGTCGGTGGGATCCTCCGGGACGTCTTCACGATGGGCGCCCGCCCGGTCGCGTCGCTGAACTCCCTTCGCTTCGGACGGCCGGACCACCCTCGGACGCCTGCCCTCGTCGCCGGGGTCGTCGCCGGCATCGGCGGATACGGCAACTGCATCGGCGTGCCCACCGTCGGCGGCGAGGTCGCCTTCCACGAGGCGTTCGACGGCAACATCCTGGTCAACGCATTCACGCTCGGCCTCGCCCGGATCGACCGCATCTTCTACGGGCGAGCGAGGGGCACGAACAACCCCATCCTCTACGTGGGCGCGAAGACCGGACGCGACGGGATCCACGGGGCGACCATGGCGAGCGCGGAGTTCGACGACGCGTCGGACGCCAAGCGCCCGACGGTGCAGGTCGGCGACCCGTTCCTCGGAAAGCTCCTCCTCGAGGCGTGCCTCGAGGTGATGTCGCAGGACCTGCTCGAGGGGATCCAGGACATGGGCGCCGCGGGCCTGACGAGCTCCTCGGTGGAGATGGCGGGGCGGGGCGGAAGTGGCGTCCGACTCGACCTCGACGCCGTCCCCCGTCGCGCGACCGGGATGACCGCGTACGAGGTCCTCCTCTCCGAGTCGCAGGAGCGGATGGTCCTCGTGGCCCGCCTGGGATCCGAGGACGCGGTGCGCGCGATCTTCCGTCGCTGGGGCCTCGACGCGGTGGTGATCGGCCGGGTCACCGACACCGGCCGCTTCCACGTCACCGAGGGTGGCCGGACGGTCTGCGACCTGCCCGTCGCGGTCCTGACCGACGAGGCCCCGCGGTATCACCGGCCGGCGGTGCGGCCCGAGGGGCACGACGCTCTCCTGGCGGACGACCCCGGTCGCGAGCCGGGGACGGATCACGGCCGGGCCCTCCTCGAGCTCATCGGATCGCCCGACCTGTGCAGCCGCGAGTGGGTCTACCGCCAGTACGACCAGTCGGTCCGCGACGGAACGGTCGTCGGCCCGGGCTCCGACGCGGCCGTCGTCCGGCTGTTCACCGGTGACTCCACCAAGGCGATCGCCCTCGCCGTGGACTGCAACTCGCGGCACGTCGAGCTCGATCCCCGCGCCGGCGGAGCGATGGCGGTCGCGGAGGCCGCTCGCAACATCGTCTGCTCTGGAGCCGAGCCACTGGCCGTCACGGACTGCTTGAACTTCGGCAACCCCGAGAGGCCGGACGTCATGTGGCAGTTCGTCGAGGCGGTCGAGGGGATCGCCGAGGCATGCCGCGCCCTCGAGACGCCGGTCGTCTCCGGGAACGTGTCCTTCTACAACGAGACGAACGGCAAGGCCGTTCTCCCCACGCCGACGATCGGGATGGTGGGTCTGTTCGCGTCGCTCGACGACCGTCGAACCCAGTGGTTCCCGGCCGCGGGGCTCGACATCTGGCTCCTCGGCGCTGCGACCGACGGCTGCCTGGGAGGCAGCATCTGGGCGGCGCGAGCGACGGGCCGTACCTCGGGCCCTGCGCCCCGCCTCGACCTCCAGAGAGAACTGGCCGTGCAGCGCCTGTGTCTTGCCGCCATTCGTGAAAAGATCGTCCTGGGCGCGCACGACGTGTCCGAGGGCGGCCTGGCGGTTGCGCTGGCGGAGTGCTGCATCACTGGAAGAACGCCGATCGGTGCGCGCGTGCCAGAGCTTCCCGACTCTCTGCCGGCGCATCGGTCGCTGTTCGGAGAGGACCCGTCCCGGATCGTCGTCTCCGCGAGCCCCGAGGACGCCAGCGCGCTCGCGGCGCTCGCCCGCGGGCTCGGCGTCCCGATCACGCGCCTCGGGACGACTGGCGGCGAGGAGCTGGTGATCGGCGGCTCCATCCGGTTGCCGATCGCCGACCTCCTGCGCGCCTGGGAGAAGGGCCTGGTCCCCATCGTGGGCGGGCCTTGACGATCTGCCCGTCCTCTCCTAAGTGAAGCCCTCGACAGGAGGGCGAAAGATGGCACAGCTCAAGGGCTCGAAGACGCACGCCAACCTCAAGGACGCCTTCGCGGGCGAGTCGCAGGCGAACCGCCGCTACCTCTACTTCGCCAAGGTCGCCGACGTGGAGGGCCAACCGGACGTGGCGGGCCTGTTCCGCGACACGGCAGACGGGGAGACAGGCCACGCGCACGGCCACCTCGACTTCCTCAAGGCGGTCGGCGACCCCGCGACGGGCGAGCCGATCGGCACCACCGAGAAGAACCTCAGGGCGGCGGTCGCAGGCGAGACGTACGAGTACACCGAGATGTACCCGGGCATGGCCCGCACGGCTCGCGAGGAGGGGTTCGAGGAGGTCGCCGAGTGGTTCGAGACGCTCGCGCGCGCCGAGAAGTCGCATGCCGGGCGCTTCCAGAAGGGGCTCGACGCGCTCGGGAAGTGACGCCCCCGAGCGCTTGCGCGAGGACTCCTGATCACCCCGCTGAACGCGTCCTACT